>CAZMXB010000004.1:50103-51301 GCA_964569855.1 uncultured Rhodoferax sp. | reverse complement strand
GAAGGCGATGCATCCACTGTGGTGAAGGCCAATGGAGGAACCGTAGCCGGTGCCGTGCGCCACCCCCTGAATGCTTCGGACTTCTCCTCTTTCCTGTTGCAGGCACAAACCTCCAAGGCGCAGGTGCTGGCCCTGGCCAATGCAGGCGGTGACTTTACCAACGCCATGAAAGCCGCCAAGGAGTTCGGTGTCAACAAGACCATGAAGATTGCCGGTCTGCTGGTGTTCATCAACGACGTGCACAGCCTGGGTCTGGCCAATACCGAAGGCCTGCAGTTGGCCGACAGCTGGTACTGGAACCAGGACGATGCTTCACGCGCGTTTGCCAAGCGCTTCTTTGAAAAATACAAGCGCATGCCATCGAGCGTGCAGGCGGCCGACTACTCCGCCGCCCTGACCTACCTGAAGGCCGTGAAGATCGCAGGAACCACCGACGGCGACAAGGTCATGGAAACCCTGAAGAAAACCAAGGTGGATGACTTCTACAACAAGGGCACCATCCGTGCCGATGGCCGCATGATGCATGACATGTACCTGTACGAGGTGAAGAGCCCCAAAGAGGCGACCACGCCATGGGACTACTACAAGTTGATCGCCAAGGTTCCCGGAGAGCAGGCGTTCACCACGGTGGCCGAGTCGAAGTGCGCGCTCCTGAAGAAGTAATTCAGAACGCTGGGCGGCTGGTTGTCAAATCGACCAGCCGCGTTTCTTTGCATTGCAAGCCATGAACTGACAGGCCTCCATGGACATTTTCGGCATACCCCTTCAAGCCTTCCTGGGCCAGCTGTTGCTGGGTCTGGTCAACGGCGCGTTTTACGCCATGCTCAGCCTTGGGCTCGCGGTCATTTTCGGGCTGCTCGGCGTAGTTAACTTTGCGCACGGCGCACTTTATATGCTAGGCGCTTTTGTGGCCTGGATTTTGCTGGACCAGTTCGGCATCGGCTATTGGTATGCCCTGTTCATCGCACCTCTGGCTGTGGGGATCGTAGGCGTCATCATCGAACGCCTGTTTCTCAAGCGCCTGTACAAGCTCGACCCGATCTATGGCCTGCTGCTGACCTTTGGTCTGGCGCTGATCATTCAGGGCTTGTTCCGCCACGAATTCGGCTCATCGGGCATGCCTTATCCGGTGCCCGAGGTTTTCCAGGGCGCCTACAACACCGGCTTCATGTTCCTGCCCAAGTACCGCGCCTGGGTC
>CAZMXB010000004.1:0-50093 GCA_964569855.1 uncultured Rhodoferax sp. | reverse complement strand
TCTTCCGCGAGATGTACGGCACGTCCGGTCAAGCCTACTCTGTGCCGGAGACGCTGTCAGGCGCGACCAACCTTGGATTCATGGTCCTGCCCAACTACCGCGCGTGGGTGGTGTTTGCCTCCCTGGTGGTGTGTATGGGAACCTGGTACCTGATCGAGCGCACGCGTCTGGGTGCCTACCTGCGCGCCGGAACCGAGAATGCAGCCCTGGTGCAGGCCTTCGGCATCAATGTCCCGCTGATGGTCAT
The DNA here is from genome assembly GCA_964569855.1 of uncultured Rhodoferax sp. GTDB lineage: Bacteria > Pseudomonadota > Gammaproteobacteria > Burkholderiales > Burkholderiaceae_C > Allorhodoferax. The sequence continues at coordinate 49,846 of CAZMXB010000004.1, read as the reverse complement.
GCTGACCTATGGCGCGGGTGCCGCGCTGGCGGGGCTGGCGGGTGTGTTGGCAGCACCCATTATTCTGGTCAATCCGACGATGGGGTCGAACCTGATCATCTTCGTGTTTGCCGTGGTGGTCATCGGTGGCATGGGCTCCATCCTGGGGTCGATCCTGACCGGGCTGGGGTTGGGAATCGTCGAGGGTCTGACCCGGGTGTTCTACCCCGAGGCCTCGGGCATCGTGGTGTTTGTCGTCATGGTCATTGTGTTGATGTTCCGCCCGGCCGGACTGTTTGGCAAAGAGGCCTGAGCCATGACCACCATGACAGCCGCTACCCAACCGACCGCAAACAAAATGACGACGACCAAAACCACCCAATTGATTCGCACCACCTATTGGGGCTTGCTGGCTCTGGCCCTGGTGGCACCCTTTGTGGGCCTGTACCCGGTGTTTGTGATGAAGCTTCTGTGCTTCGCCATCTTCGCCTGTGCCTTCAACCTGCTGCTGGGCTTTACCGGCTTGCTGTCATTTGGGCATGCGGCCTTCTTCGGATCTGCGGCATATGTAACGGGCTGGTTGATCAAGACCTATCAACTCACACCGGAGGTCGGAATACTTGCAGGAATGGTGGCTTCCGGCCTGATTGGCCTGGTGATTGGCGCAGTGGCCATTCGCCGCCAGGGCATCTACTTCGCCATGATCACGCTCGCCATGGCGCAGATGGTGTATTTTGCATTTTTGCAGACGCCCTTTACCGGTGGCGAGGATGGACTGCAGGGCGTACCCCGCGGTGCATTGCTGGGGCTGTTGTCGCTGGAGTCGGACACGGTGCTGTACTACGTGGTGGTGGCGATTTTTGTAGCCACCTTTCTGGCAATCTCCCGCATCGTCACTTCGCCGTTTGGCCAAGTCCTGAAGATGATCCGCGAAAACGAACCCCGCGCAATATCGCTGGGCTACCGTGTTGACCACTACAAACTGCTGGCCTTTACCCTGTCGGCTGCCCTGGCCGGTTTGGCGGGTTCACTCAAAACCCTGATCATGGGGTTTGCGACGCTGTCGGATGTGCACTGGACGATGTCTGGCGAAGTGATTCTGATGACCCTGCTGGGTGGTGTAGGCACCTTTTTCGGACCCGTGTTTGGCGCCGGGATAGTGATCTCGCTGCAAAACCTGCTGGCCGACAAGGTTGGCTCCTGGGTGAACGTCATCATCGGTGTCATCTTTGTGCTGTGCGTGATGGCGTTTCGCAAAGGTGTGGTGGGTGAGTTGCAGGCATGGCTGGAGCGGCGCAAACAGCGCAGCCTTTGATCCGTCTGCCTGCGGGTTATCGTAACCCCACCACCCGTGCGATCATTTCGCTGGCGCTCTTGGCGCCGACTTTGCGGATGATACGGGCGCGATGACCGTCGATGGTGCGGGGGCTGACGCCCAGGGATCGCGCAATTTCCTTGGTGCTTTGGCCGGCTGCCAATTGGCGCGCAATCTCGCGTTCGCGGCAGGTCAGATCACGCGAAACGGGCCTGCGCTCCGAGATGTCTTCGAACATCCACACGGCGCACGCAAAGGGGTTGTCACGCGCCAACGACTTTCCGGCCGCATGACACCAGAACAATTGCCCGTTGCGGTGGCGCATGATGCGCTCATCGCTATAGACGCCGGTTTTTTTCATCACCGAAATGCCATGCGCGCCAATGTTTTCAAACTCATTGGACGAGGGATACAACACTTCCATGGATCGGCCCTTGAGCTCATCGGCCTCATAACCAAACATCGCTCCAAAGGCAGCGTTGCAACGCTGAATCACTCGATCGCGCGAGATGCACAAACCCACAGGGGCCAGGTCAAAGACCAGCCCCAAATCGCTGTCGGACTCCCAGGACGCCTCCTTCTGGGGGCTTGATTGATCCGGGTTTGAATGGGGCCAGGTGTTCATCGGGTAGTTGTACGTCTTTCATCAAACGCGTTTATTTTCTATATTGGAGTTCTACAGTAAATCGGAGGCTATTGATATGGGTGTTTGCATTGTCGGTTGGGCGCACACAGCATTTGGACGCTTGGACACTCAAGACCTGGAGGCGCTGATAACCAGCGTGACGCGGGACTCGATCGAGCATGCAGGGATCACCGCGAGCGAGGTGGAGGGCATCTGGCTCGGCCAGCTCAACGGTGGATTTGCTCCCGAAATATTTGCCTCATCATTGGTGTTGCAAGCGGATGACGGCTTGCGCTGGAAACCGGCGACTCGGGTGGAAAACGCTTGCGCCTCCGGTGCTGCTGCCTTGTATTCGGCCTGCGATGCCATTGAAGCCGGGCGCTCACGGATCGCATTGGTTGTCGGGGCCGAGAAAATGACCGCAGTGGCCGGCGCTGAGACCACACGGATTCTGGGCAATGCGTCCTACGTCAAGGAAGAAGCCGCTCTGGGTTTGACTTTTCCCGGCATCTTTGGCCAGATCGCACAGGCCTACTTTGATCGGTATGGCGACCACTCGGCCACACTGGCCCATATCGCCGCCAAGAACCACGCCAATGGTGTGCGCAATCCCTGGGCGCAGATGCGCAAGGATTTGGGTTTTGAGTTCTGCAATACGGTGTCGGACAAAAACCCTTTGGTTGCGGCGCCCTTGCGCAAGACCGATTGTTCACTGGTGTCTGACGGTGCCGCCGCCTTGGTGGTGGTGGACTCGTCGATCGCCAAGCAGTTTCCCCGCGCCATCAGCTTGCGCAGCCGTGCCCACGTTAGTGATTTCCTGCCCATGTCGCGTCGCGACGCATTGGGCTTTGAGGGACCCCGTCGCGCCTGGACCAAGGCCTTGTCGCAGGCCGGCTGCAAGGTCACTGACCTGTCACTGGCCGAAGTTCACGACTGCTTCACCATCGCCGAACTTCTGACCTATGAGGCCATGGGCCTCGCCGCGCCAGGCCAGGGCGCAAGGCTGTTGGACGACGGCGTGGTGCATGCCCAAGGATCCCTGCCCATCAACCCCTCCGGTGGCTTGAAGGCCAAGGGGCATCCCATAGGCGCCACCGGGGTGTCCATGCATGTATTGGCTGCCATGCAACTGATGGGTGAAGCAGGCGACATGCAGGTACCCGGCGCAAGCCTGGCGGGCGTGTTCAACATGGGAGGCTCTGCGGTGGCCAGTTATGTCAGTGTGTTGGAGCGGCAACGATGAACATCGTCCAACTTCTGGTCCGCACGGCGCTGGCCTACCCGGACCACCCCGCCATCCTGCAGGGAACCGTCACGGTATGCAACTACGCACAACTGGGCGATCGGGCGGCCCGGCTGGCCGGCTACTTTCGCAGCACACTGGCGCTGAATCCGGGCGACGCAGTGGCCATCTACATGACCAACCATGTGGCCTACCTTGAGGTGTTGTATGGCGCCTGGTGGGCAGGCCTGGTGGTGGTACCGATCAACGCCAAGTTACACCCCAAAGAGCTCGAATTCATAGTCAGCGATTCGCAGGCGCGGGTGTTGTTCGTGACGGATGACCTGGTCGCCAATAGGCAGGCCATGGTTGACACAATGCCTTCTTTGCAAAAGGTGCTGACGCCAGGTTCGCCAGGCTATCGCGCAGCCCTTGAGGCCGCGCCCCTGTGGCCCACGCACCGCAAAGCCGATGATCTGGCCTGGTTGTTCTATACCTCCGGCACCACGGGTCGCCCAAAAGGGGTGATGCAAACCCACAGCAACCTGTATGCCATGACGTCCTGTTATTTCAGCGATGTGGACAGCGTCGATGCCCAAGACGCCGTCGTTTATGCGGCACCCATGTCGCACGGTGCGGGCATGTACAACTTCATATTTGTGGCCAAGGCCGCGCGCCATGTGGTCCCGCAGTCTGGCGGTTTTGACCCGGCGGAATTGGTCAATCTGTCACAAGAAGTCGGCAGGCTGTGTATGTTCGCAGCACCGACCATGGTCAAACGACTGGTTGAGCACATCAAGAGCAGCAACGCACCGGTGGACGGGTTCAAGACCATCGTGTACGGCGGCGGTCCGATGTACGTCGAGGACATTCAGCTCGCGCTGCAGGTCATGGGGACACGGTTCGTTCAGATCTACGGCCAGGGTGAGTCGCCCATGACCATTACTGCGCTGTCACGTGACCACCTGGGTGACAGCAGCCATGCCGAATGGTTGTCGCGTATCGCCTCGGTGGGTGTCGCGCAAATGCTGGTTGAGGTCCGCGTGGTGGATAAAAGCGGGGTCGACCTGCCCCCCGGTGTCACCGGCGAAATCGTGGTGCGTGGCGCGCCGGTGATGGCCGGATACTGGAACAACCCCGAGGCCACCGCCCAGGCCCTGCGCGACAGTTGGTTGTGGACCGGTGACATGGGCGCCATGGATGCCCACGGCTTCCTGACCCTTAAAGACCGCTCCAAGGACATGATCATCAGCGGTGGCTCCAACATCTATCCCCGCGAAGTGGAAGAGGTCTTGCTGCGCCACCCCGGCGTGCGCGAGGTCTCGGTCATAGGCCAAAACGACCCGCAATGGGGTGAGGTGGTAGTGGCCTTTGTGGTCGGCTCCGGTGTTTCGGCGGGCGACCTTGACGCGCTGTGCCTGGACCAGATCGCTCGGTTCAAACGCCCCAAACATTACCGCTTTGTTGACGAACTTCCCAAGAACAACTACGGCAAGGTCTTGAAGACTGCATTGCGCGATTCTCTCCACAAGGACACCCCATGACACTGAATAACAGGACCGCCTTGGTGACCGGTTCGACCCAAGGGATTGGCCTGGCGATTGCTCAGGCACTGGCCCATGCAGGCGCCAATATCGTGCTGCACGGTATTGAAGATGCTGAGCAGGGTGGGGCCATCGCCGCAGACCTGGCCACACGTTTTGGCGTTCAAGCGGTGTATGTGCACGCCAATCTGGCCAACGCCGATGAAGCCGGGAATCTCGTGGCGCTAGGCAGTCAAGCGCTTGGCGCTCCCGACATTCTGGTCAACAACGCCGGCATTCAATACACCAGTGGCATAGAGAGCTTTCCCACCGAGCGCTGGGACGCCATCCTGGCGGTCAACCTGTCAGCTGCGTTCTTCACCATGAAGGCCGCCGTGCCTACCATGCGGGCGCAAGGCTGGGGCCGCATTGTCAACATCGCCTCGGTCCACGGGCTGGTGGCATCGGTCAACAAGGGAGCCTACCTGGCGGCCAAACACGGTTTGGTGGGTTTATCCAAGGGTGTTGCGCTGGAGACCGCAACCCAGGGCATATCGGTCAACTGCGTCTGTCCCGGCTGGACCGACACCGCCATTATTCAGCCGCAGATTGACCTGCGCGCGGCCAAGTTTGGCGGCGACCGAGCCGCCGGCATTCGGGATTTGTTGAGCGAGAAACAACCAAACCAGACCTTGCTCGCGCCCGAGCGCATTGGCGAGATCGTCGCATTCCTGTGCAGTGAGGCCGCAGCCGGCATTACCGGTGTCGCACTGCCCGTAGACGGCGGCTGGACTGCCCAGTAGCTGCGGGCTCTGCACACCGGTCAATCGTGGGCGACGCGCGCCGGACCCATCCGGTTGCGCATGCCGTCCAACAGCCCGCGCAGCATCGCCCTGATGTGGGGCCAACGCGGATGGCCATGCAGCGAAAAATAGACGAACTTCTTGACCATGTGGATTGCGTCCGAGACCTTCCACGTGAAAGAAATGTGCGACAGACTTAGCAAATAGGCACCATTGCGCATCAGGTAGTAGTGTCGCAGTGGGCTGTGGTGCGGGATCTGCTGCCCGCGCCAGTCTTTCACATCGTCACCCATGGCGTGGTACAGGATGGCGCCGCCCAGGCCAAAAACCCGCAAACCGTTGTGGCGCAGGCGCAGGCACCATTCAATGTCCACATAGTCGATAAACAGTTCGTCCCTGAACGCCCCGGCCTGGCGCCAGGCGTGGGCGGTGGTCAGGCAGCCAGAAGTGATCAGATGGTCTACCTCCACGATTTGCCCATCCGCCGGCGACAGCTTGTCACGCCGCCACCGAATCGGCGCCAGGAAGGCGGCACGCCGGGTTGTGCGGCTGTCCTCCTGTTCGGGGCCAATCGCGCCCACCGCCGCGCCCTGTGCCGCCAGTGTTTGCCAGGCCTGGATTAATCGGGGCACCATGTCCGGCGCTGGCTCACTGTCCTGGTCAAAGGTGACAATAAATTCTGCGCCCTGGCGACAGGCCCAGACAAACCCGGCATTCAACGCGGACGCGATGCCACGGTTCTCCATCAACGTGATCACTTCAAAACCGCGCTCTTGCAACGCGGCGCGAGGCAGCGGCAAATGCTCGCCGTTGTTGACGACCACACCACCGAGCACCTGCGGTGCCAACGCTGCGAGCAGTCGCTCCAGTAGCACCGGGTCAGGGTTGTAGGTGACGATGATGGCGTGGATGGAGGGCACTGAAAATTTGGACTGGATCATCGGACTTGCCGAGGCGTCAGCAATTTCCAAATAGGGACGCATTGTCGTACAACGACCCCTCGATAAACTTGCAGGGCCAGTCGTGTCCCGTATTGGCGCCCACACGTCCCGCATTGAGCGCGACAAGTCGGTGTCTTTGCCCTAAAGTTGTCACATAACAAGGAGACAACCGCATGGCCCCTATTGACCAGGTCCACCTGAGCTTTAACCCGCAAACCCTGACCCTGCTCAACGCCGTGTTGGGCTTGGTGATGTTTGGCGTGGCGCTTGAATTGCGGGTGGAGGACTTCAAGACCGCACTGCGCACGCCCAGGGCGCTGGGGTTAGGGCTTCTGGGGCACCATGTGCTGTTCCCTGCCATGACCTATGTGCTGGTGTCTATCCTCCGGCCCGAGCCCAGCATTGCACTGGGCATGATTCTGGTGTCGAGCTGCCCGGCCGGCCATATTTCCAACTTTCTGGTGCACCACTCCCGGGGCAACACGGCGCTGTCGGTCAGCGTCAGCGCGCTGTCGACGCTGGTAGCCTTGTTCATGACGCCGCTAAACTTTGCCTTCTGGGGCAATCTGCACCCCATTACCGCGGGGTTGATGAAAGAGGTGGCCATGAGCCCATGGGAGATGCTCGAAGTCATCGTCATGCTGCTGGGCGTGCCGCTGGCGCTGGGAATGTGGGTGGCCAAGCAGTTTCCGGCGTTTGCGCACAAGGTGCAAAAACCCATGAAGATATTTTCCTTTGTGATCCTGGTGGCTTTCATCGGTGGCGCCTTGGCGGCCAACCTGCAGCACTTTTTCAACTATATCCAGTTGGTGGTGGGCGTGGTGTTCATCCACAACCTGATGGCGCTGGTTACCGGCTACGGCTTGTCGGCCGCGGTGGGGCTGCCGGAGCGCGACCGCCGCGCGATCACGTTTGAGATGGGCATCCAGAACTCCGGCCTGGGCCTGATTCTGATTTTTAACTTCTTTGGCGGGCTCGGCGGCATGGCGATCGTCACCGCGTGGTGGGGCATCTGGCACATCGTGGCCGGGCTGACGCTGGCCACTTACTGGAAGAACCGACCGCCTTTGCCACTGGCACCCTGGTCGGGAGCCGTGAAATGACGCTGGCAAACGCCCGTATTCTCGTTACCGGCGGTGGTGGCTACCTGGGTAGCCAGGCGGTCGCACGGATGACGGCACTGCCTGACGGCGAACGACCACAGAGCATCCTCTCGCACGACCTGCGCGAACCCGCTTCACGCCTGTCGGACGTGGACTATCTGGCCTGCGACATCCGTTCGCCACAACTGGCCGAAGCCGTGGCGCTCCACCGGATCGACGTGGTGGTGCATCTGGCAGCCATCATGCCGTCGGGCAAGGCACATTCACGCGACTTTGAATACGATGTGGATGTAAACGGCACCCGCAATGTGCTCAATGCATGCGTACAGCACGGCGTTAAACGCATCGTCGTGTCCAGCAGCGGCGCGGCCTATGGCTACCACGCGGACAACGCGCCCTGGCTGACCGAGGATATGCCGGTGCGTGGCAACCCAGTTTTCGCCTATTCGCACCACAAGCGGCTGGTGGAAGAAATGCTGGCCGCCTACCGCAACAGCCACCCGGCGCTGGAGCAGGTGGTGCTGCGCATCGGCACCATTCTGGGCCCCACCGTGCACAACCAGATCACCGACATGTTCGAGAAGCCGCGCCTGCTGGCCATCCGCGGTTCGGACAGCCCCTTTGTCTTCATCTGGGACCAGGACGTGGTCGGCGTCATCCTGCGCGCGGTGTCGGATGGCCCCCCAGGCATCTACAACGTGGCGGGCGATGGCGCGCTGACCATCGACGAGATTGCAGAGCGCTTTGGGAAGAAAACACTGCGCTTGCCCTCGTGGTTATTGCGTGGGGCGCTATCAATTTTGAAGCCCCTGGGTTTGACGCAATACGGTCCCGAGCAACTGGACTTTCTGCGTTATCGACCGGTGCTGCTCAACACGCGGCTCAAGACCATCTTTGGCTACACGCCAACCTACACCTCGGCGCAAGTGTTCGAGATCTACCGCGCCGCGCGTGAACAGCAGCGAGCCGAGGCGAAGTGACCAAGCGCAACTTCGGGGACCGCTGTGTGGTCATCACAGGCGCCGCGGGTGGCCTGGGTCAGGCCCTGGTGCGGGTGTTCCTGCAGGCAGGAGCCAAGGTCGTGGCGCTGGACCGCGATGCACAGGCGCTGGCTGCACTACAGCACACCCTCTTCACCAACACGCCCAACCAGGCGCCTTCACTGCTGACGTCGGTCTGCGACGTCACACAGCTACCCTCTTGCGAAGCGGCCATGGCACAAGCCACGGCGCGCTTTGGCGGCATCGACGTACTCATCAACAACGCCGGCATTGCCCACCGCAGCGCCTTTGCTGACACCCAGGTTGAGGTGCTGCGCCGGGTCATGGATGTGAATTTCTTTGGCGCGGTGCACTGCACGCATGCGGCCATTGCCAGCCTGCGCCAACGCAGAGGCATGGTGATAGCCATCTCCAGTGTGGCGGGCTTCTCGCCACTGATAGGCCGCACGGGTTACGCCGCCAGCAAACATGCTCTGCACGGCTTCTTTGACAGCCTGCGCACCGAGGTGCAGGACGAGGGCGTGGATGTGCTCGTCGTCTGCCCGTCGTTCATGGATACCGGCATCGCCCACGCCGCGCTGGGTGCCGACGGCCAGGTCGCCGCGCAGGCGCGCAAGACCACGGGGCGGACCACCCAACCCGCCGAAGTCGCCAACGCCATCCTGCGGGCCGCGCAGCAAGGTCGTCAGCTGTTGCTGTTCGGCTTCACGGCCAAGGCCGCCTGGTGGCTGTCGCGCCTGTGGCCCACGCGGTATGCCGGCATCATGAAGCAGCGCCTGCAGGCCGAGATTTTTCCCCACACACCCCACTGACCCGCGGAGATCGCACGATGAACAGAAGCTTTGAAATGACCCTTGGACTGGGCACGCTTTTGCTGGCCATGGCCCTGGCCGGCGCGCATGCTGCCGATTTCACCGTCAACGGCCCCGACGGCAAGCCGCTGCCCTTGGTGATGGTGACGCGCCAAGCCACCGCACCCGCCAAGATTGACGACTCCGACAACGGTTACGCCGCATCCGGCAGGTTGCAGCAAGGCACGTTTGAGCACACCCGTTTCAGCGATGCCCAGGGCCGCGTGCGCCTGCCGGACGAAGCCGGCGACTACCAGGTTCGTCTGCGCAAGCCTGGCTACAAGGATGTGGTCATACCCCTCGCTGCACAAGCGCTGCCGGGCCGCCCCAAAGCGCTGACGGCCCCCGTGGGGGGCAGCGACCCCCGTAGCGGCGGAGCGTGGGGGCAAGCAGCCAAGACGGCGTCCTGGCGCATGGAAACCGAAACCGACCCCAGAGCCCTGGCCGAACAGCGCCCGTCGAATGCCTGGACCTCCACACTGCTGGCCGGCCGCGATGACCTGCGCAAGGAATTCATGGCCCAGTGCGGCTTCTGCCACCAGCAGGGCTCCAGCTTTTTGCGCCGCGACCGCACCGCCGAGGAATGGTCCACCAGCATCCAGCGGATGGTGCGCTATGGCGCACGCCTGTCCAGCGAGGCGCAGAAGGAGATGCCCGCCCTGCTGGAAGCCCACTGGAAAGACATCAACGTCCACCCCGAAAAGGTGCCTGCCGCCACGCCCTGGGTGCCCGAGCTGGCCAGGGCCAGCGTCACCGAGCTGGCCATTGGCGACCGCTTTTCGCAGATGCACGATTTTGTGCAGCACAGCAACGGCCTGGTCTACGTCGGCGACAACCTGCAGGACCGCCTGTACGAGATCAACACCCAGACCGGCTCCTACACCGTTTACAAGGTACCGCCACAACCGGGTGACAAGCTGGGCGGCCTGCTGGCCGGGCGCCTGCGCGACTTCCCCAAGCACGAGACCTACCAGGGCATCCACTCACTGGTGGAGGCTCCTGCGGACGGCCACATCTTCATCACACCGTCGTACCAGCGCCGCCTGATCGAGTTTGACCCCAAGACCAAGCAGTTCGTGAACCACGAAATTGGCAGCGGCTTCTACCCGCACACCGTGCGTATGGATGCCAAGAACCGCGTCTGGTTCACGCTGGCGCTCTCCAACCAGATTGGCATGTACGACCGCGGTGCCGACAAGTTCACCACCTACGACCTGCCGTATCGCAGCTTCATGGAGAAGATGACCGTCAAGATGACGCCCTTCTTTTTCAAGCTGATTGGCTGGGGCTTGCCGGTCACCAACTGGGTGAAGATTGACCACGTTTCTACCGGCGTGCCTCTGCCCTACGGCATCGAAGTGACTCCCGATGGCAAGGTCTGGGTGGCTCGCCTGCACACCAACGAGATCGCTTCACTGGACCCCGCGACCGGCGTGATCACGATGATCACCACCCCGCTGAAGAACCCCCGCCGCCTGCGCGCCGACCGCGATGGCAATCTGTGGATCGGCATGTTCAGCGAATCTGCCGTCCTGCGTTATGAGCCATCCAAGTCCAAGTTCACCCAGTTTGATTTGCCGGTACAGCCTCTGGGCAGCGACACGCCCTACTCGCTCAATGTGGACCGCAAGCGCCACCAGCTCTGGGTCACCGGAACCAACTCCGATGGCGTGCACCGGCTGGACATTGCATTGGAGAAGTGGACCCACTTCCCGCTGCCGCGCAAGGCCACCTTCACGCGCGATGTGGAATTCACCGACGATGGTCGCGTGCTGTTGACCAATGGCAGCTTCCCGTCCTGGCACATTGAAGACTACCAACCTACCTTCATCCAGCTGAACCCCGAGGGCGCCGCGCGATGATGGGGCGTCTGGGTTTTTTCTTCTTGTCCTGCCTGCTGGCGTTCACCGCCGGCCACATGTTCAACTACACCGTCATCCTGTACCTGCAGGAGGCAGTGGGCTCAGACCTGCTATCGGGTATTGGCTTTGGCCTGGCCTTTGGCAGCAGCATCGTGTTTGGCTGGTTTGCCGGCGTGGTGTGCGACCGCGTGCCGCCGCACCGCGTGATCCATAGCGCGCAAGCCCTGTTCCTCGCCGGCCTCGCGTGCCTGTGGTGGGCGCAAAGTGGCGCCAGCGCAGGGACGCGTGTGGCCTGGGTGCTGGGGGGAGCCTTTCTGGGCGGCCTGGCCTGGTCCTTCGTCGGCCCGGCGCGGCTGACCACCCTGGCGCAAATGGCGCGGCCCGAAGAGCTGCGGCCCGCCACCATCATCTTCAATCTGCAGGTACTGGTCGGCTTTGGCCTGGCACCGCTGCTGATCGGCGGGGTGCGCAGCCGTGCCGGCTGGGGAACTGTTATTGGCTTGGCGGCAACGGGATTTGTGCTGGCATCCGTGCTGATTGCAAACTTGCGCACACAGGCCAATGCCACACCCAGCGGTCACTCGGTTTGGGCGGATATGGGCGAGGGCTTTCGCGTGGTCGGTGCCGACCCGCTGCTCAAGCAGTTGATGCTGGCCGCTGTGTTGGCCTATGCCATGACCGGGCCGCTGCAAATCCTTTTGCCCAAGCTGGCGCGGGAGATTCTGCACCTGAGTGAACTGCAACGCGGTGCCTACCTGGGTCTGATGGCCCTGTCCCTGATCACCGGCGGCATAACGGCGCTGGTACTGGCGCGCCGCGTGCACCATGGGCTGGTCGTGTTTACCGGCATCATCGCCACCTACCTGGTGTTTGCGACGCTCAGCCGAATCACCACCGTGGCGCTGTCTGCAGCCACGCTGGCCTGCGTGGGCATTACCGGTGGCATGGTCATCAGCCTGGTCGTCTCCGGCATCCAAGCGCACGCGCCGGTGGCCATGCGCGGGCGGGTCATGAGCATGTACTCGATCACGTCGCAGGTGGTGCCCGCTCTATCGGGTGTGGCGGCGGGCGCGCTGGTGAATGCCGTAGGGGTGACATCAGCAATTCAGCTTTCGGGCTTGGTGCTGGCCGGCATCGTTGTACTGGCGGCATTGCGGATGGGACACCTGCGCCGGTATTCTGGGCAGAGTTCATAAGCCATATCGGCCTGCAGCCCTCTTGTAATATGCGTACGATGCTATCTTTTTAGTAGCATTTCAATATTGCATGCCAGCGCCTTTTCGCCGACAAACCCTACCAAACGGCGACAGCACTTCTTCCCCAGTTTGCGGCATCGACCGGTTGTTGGACTGATCACCGGATAAACCGTCCGTCCCGCGAGACCAGGGTCAGTTCCACAAAACGAGAAGCGTTCGGTGCGGACTCACTGAAGTTCACGGCAAAACCGCCCATATCAAATTGTTTCATGTTCCAGGCGCTGTCGATAAAACTGGTACGGGTGGGGTTGCGGCCGGCACGGCGAAGGGCTTCCGCAAATACGCGGGCGTTGATGTAACCCTCCAGCGCCAAATGGGATGGCTCCAGTTCTACCTGAGCGGCCTTCCAGGCCAACTGAAAATCGCGAACTACCGGTCGCGAGGGATTGCTTGGCAAGGGGACAATCTGCGAGATGGTCATGCCGGTGGCGTCGGCCCCCAAGGCCTTGACGGTCGCGGCCGAACCCATGATGGACAGCGCATACAACGGCAGCCCTTTGCGCTCTTGGCGCACCGCCTTGATGAATGCGACGGTGGGTTTGCCGGCCAGCCCGACGAGTACTGCTTCTGGCGCCGACGCGGCGATTTTCTGCGCGGCAGAAACCGCATCTGACGAATCGTTCTCGACGGTGACCGTTGCCACGGCATTGAGCTTGTAACGTGCGACTGCCTGCTGCGTCGCCGCAAACACCTCTTTGCCAAAGGAGTTGTTCTGGTAAACGATGGCAATCTGTTTGATTCCTACGGTCGCCAGGTGTTGCACCAGTTGCTCCGCTTCGTCGGCATAACTGGCGCGGATGTTCAGTACATTGCGCACGTTTTTCGGGCGCACCGACAAGGCTCCGGAAAAGGGGGCGAAAAATGGTATCCCCGATTCGATAACTTGCGGCAGCATCGCCTCAATCATTGGTGTGCCCATGCAGTTGAACAGCGCGAATTTGCTGCGGTCTTCCAGAAAGCCGCCGACATTGGCCAACGCGCGCTTGACGTCGTAGCCATCGTCCGCCACCACCAGTTCGATGGCGCGGCCGTTGACGCCGCCCTTGGCATTGATGGCGGTAAAACATGCTTTGGCTCCGTTGTGCATGGCCTGACCCAGTTCGCCCAGAGGTCCAGTCAGCGCGATGGATTGTGCAATTTTGATGGGACCTGCCTCATCGGCCCGGGCCGGGAAATGGCAAGCCAGCGGCAAGGCGGCCATGGCACCGAGCAGGCGTCGGCGCGACGGCCCCGCCGCGCAAGCTTCAAGAGACCCTGACTTATCGGGCACAGACAACGGAGCAGAACTTTTCATGGTGGTTCCTTGGCCAACAGTGTTTCAACGGATGTGACGTATACGTCAATTAGCGCAGCCGATGCTACGCTTTGAATTGACGGCGAAATGTCCATAGAACGACAATTGACGACCGATTTCGTCGGTGCTTACCCTAGGATGCAATCAATCCAAGTGGTTGCAAGCGTCAAGAGCCGGGGCATCCATTTGGATTCCAGCCCTCATGGAATATGCGTGAGAAGCTACTGAATAGATAGCACTTGCTGGCGGCGGGCGCGCACGGCCTTTGCCAGGTCTTCCAGCACGGGAACCACGTCATCAAAAGCCAGGCAAGCGTCGGTAATGCTTTGTCCATACGTCAGCGTCTGGCCGGCCACGACAGTCTGGGCTCCCGCCACCAAATGGCTTTCCAGCATGACGCCGATGATGGCGCGCTGGCCGGCGGCGATTTGTGCCCCGACATCACGCGCCACGGCGGGTTGCTGGTCGAAACGTTTGCCGCTATTGGCATGGCTGCAGTCCACCAGAATGGCGCTGGGCACGGCGGCCTTCTGCAACAGCGCCACAGCTTGTGCAATGTGCCCGGCCGAGTAGTTGGGGCCACTGCGACTGCCACCGCGCAACACCAGGTGGCCGTGTTCATTGCCGCACGTCGTAAGCACTGCGGGCGCGCCTTCGTGCGTCAACGACGGAAACGAATGCGGATGGCGAGCCGACAAAATGGCGTCCACGGCCACCTGCAGGTCTCCATCGGTACGGTTCTTGAATCCCACCGGCATGGACAAGCCTGACGCCAGCTCGCGGTGGATCTGGCTTTCGGTGGTGCGGGCACCAATGGCACCCCAGGAAATCAGGTCGGCGTAATACTGGCCCAGCGTCGTGTCGAGAAATTCGGTCGCGATGGGCAAGCCCTCGGCCGTCACGTCCAGCAGCAGCTTGCGGGCCAGGCGCAGGCCCCGGTTGATCTGGAAACTGCCGTCCAGCCCGGGGTCATTGATCAGGCCTTTCCACCCCACCACGGTGCGCGGCTTCTCAAAATAGACCCGCATGACGACCAGGACGTCGTTGGACAGCCGCTTGGCCACGGCCGCGAGCTTGTGGGCGTACTCCCGCACCGCCAGCGGGTCATGTGCCGAACAAGGGCCAACCACAGCCAACAGGCGGTCGTCCTGACCCAGCACAATGTTGGCCACAGCGCGGCGCGCGTGCGCGACGAAGTCCGCGTCGGCAGCAGCCAACGGCAATTCGTCCTCCAGAATGGCGGGCGAAATCAGCGGTCGTACGCTGCGGATGCGAACATCGGAAGTGGGTGGCATGGTCGGGGTGTGGTTCAGCGGGCCTACCGCAGCTGTCGGTCCTGCGATTTTAAGGTCCCGTTCTCTGCGCAATCTGACGGAAATTGGGGTAAATCCGCACGATTGGTCACTTTGGCGTACCGGGTTGTGCACTATCATCGCCGCAGCGCGGGCAGCAAAAAGTCGAGGCCCGGACCCGCAGTCTATTTGGCGACACAATTTTGCCTTACTCACCTCTACAGCCGGAACCAGCGACTCCGTCACAGACCAGCACTGTGAGTGGTATCAGCAATTTCGACCGCATGGATGCGCAAATCAAAACGTTGCAGCAAGAAGCGCTCGCCACCCAACGCACCCTCAAACAATTGCATGCGCGTGAGGCGCCCGGTCCCTTTGCCCCGATACCCCAGATGGATCCCGCCATGCTGGGTGCCATGGCACTGTTTTGCGCTTTGCTGCTGGTCATGTGGTGGTACTTATGGCACCGCCCGCGTATCCGGCTGGAGCAACAGCATCGCGTGCCGGTCAAAGACCTCCGGCGCCTCAGCGAATTTGTCGGCGCACGCCCACCCGACGTCCAACCCCGTGCGACTCAACCGCCCCCCGTCGCAATGCCGGTGACACCGGTTCAAGAACCCGAACCCCGCCTGCCTCCGGTAAGGAAGCCCGCGCCAAAACCTGAGCCAGCAACAGCACCCCTGCCCGCTGAAATCGTTCCACCACTTCCGCCTGCGGCCAGTGCAACGGTCTTTGCCCGAGCCCACCCTGGCTTTGGGTTTGATCCCGAAGCAGCCGCCAACGAAGTGACGCGCGTGCGCAAGTCCCTGGCTGAAAAGCGCGAAGCCCGTTCCATGCTGCGTGAATACGAAGAAGAAGGTCCAGCGCAGCCGGATGATGCTCCCACCGATTTGGGCAATGTACTGGACTTCGAACTGCCTGAGCCTGTGATCTTTCCTGCGAAGCCTGAACCAACCGTGGAACAGGCACACTCGCAACCCTCGGCGGAGGAAGCAGACGCGGCGCCCCTGGAAGCCCTTCCCTGGCTGGAACTCGCACCCGAGGCTGATGCATCGCGTGAGATTGTCGACGTAACGCCGAAACCGGTTGCCAATGACCCGCCATTGCCGTTGGCTGCGTCACCGGTGGAATCGACAGAGACTTGGGAAACCGGGGAATCACACGAAATTCTCGAGCCAGACTACGCAGTGACCCTGGCGTTGGCACAGGAAGCGGTGGCGCTGGAATTGTGGGCTGAGGCCCGCGAACTGGCCGACGAAGCCTTGGAGTACGGTGACGCGTCGGTCAAAAACGGGGCGCGGTCCTTGCTTCAGAGCATTGAAGTCCATGAGGCGCGAAAACGGGAGCAAGCCCAGGAACTTAACGACACCCCGGACTTCACGACCGAATCAGGGTCATGGACATGGTCAGGGTCGGGGTCGGGATCAACGTAATCCGTAGAAATTGAAATCCGTCGTATCGGGTTTGGTGCTGTCGGTAGTCGCCGGCGGTTGCTCGTGCTCAATCGTCGGTAAACTTTCGCTAGGCACAACCGGCATCGGGATCACCGGCAAGACCTGGGTGTCCGCTGTCATTTCCGCGTCGTATTTGGCACCAGGCCCGCGCCGACGAGAGCCTCGCAAATGCGCGCCAGTGGGTTGTGTGCTTGCTTCGCCCGCTTTGCCTTTGGGTGTCTGGCGTGAGGGGGTCGACGCCTGCATGCGTGGCGAAATACGCAGTGATTCCGATGTATCCAGTTCATCTCCCGCGTCTGTTTGCCGCACCAGTCGTTTGGCAACACCGTGCAAGAACAACAGATCAAGGTAGGCCTGCAAATCAAACACCACCCCGGCGCCCTCTTCTTCTTTTTGGTAGATGCAACTTTCGATGTATTCAAGTACCTCTGGCGCGGGCCACAGCGACACAATGTTCTGCATGATTTCCGGATAGCGTTCGAGCGAGCGGCCGGTGTTACCAAACTCCAGATACTCCGGTACCCGTCCTGCGAACCAGTGGTTGAACTCGTTTCGCATGAAATCAAACTCGGCTTGGCGACCCAGACCGTGGTAAATCTTCAAGAGATCCAGGCACACCAGGGGACTGGACTCACCCACCTGCGCGATGCGTGTTGTCAAAATCTCAATCGCCTTTTCGTATTGCCCCAAAGACATAAAAAATTCGGCCTGCTGACGCGCATCCACCAGTTCGGCCGAATCAATGGCCCGTGCGCCGGGTGAAATGCTGAGCTCAAAGTCAACATGTCCAACGCCCCGCGCCGCCGCAGGTGATTGCCTGGCGACGCGCGCCGCCGGCGGTGGCACGGTGGCCGCGGGGGGCGAATAAATGGCGCCAACCGGCATCAATGCACTCTCCGATGACTCCATCAAGTCCAAATCCAGGTCCACCTCGGTCAATGGTCCGCCCGCCAGCGGTTGGTCGGCAACCGGTTTGGACTGAGACCCCCACGATGGTTCAGGTCCGGAGCGCCGCACCCGTTGACCCGGCGAGACTTCGTGCATCACATTTTCATCCTCGTGGTCCAACCCTTGCGCCCAGTTTCTCACTTCCTGAACACGCATGCGCCGCCAGACCCAGAACAACACCAGCAGGCTGAAAATCCAAAGGGCAATGAGGCTGTACACCAATGCGTTGTCATATCGTTCCGACTCCGCTTGCCGGGTTTTGCCCGCGAGTTCCAACAGATCCTTTTCGTTTTGTGACGTCACAGTACGCAGTTTCTGCAGGTCTCTCTGCTGACGTTGCAGCCGCTCGCTTTCCTCCACCATCCCGTCGGGGCTGGCATTCAGGGCCTGCCACAGTGCAGCCGCTTCACTTCGCCTTTTGGGATCTTCTTGCGGCAGTGACAACATTTCGTCCGACGACCGCAGAACCGGGGCATAGTCCACCAACAAGTCCAGCGGGTCGAGCTTGAGGCGGGCCTTGGACGGCGGTCGCTGGGGTTTGATCACCGGCAAGGGCACTGGTGGCACGGTGACCAGCACCCCTTCGGTGCGGGGCTTGGCCATGCGCGGCCCTGGCGCTTTCGCCACGGGTGCAGGCGGCTGCGTCAAAACCTTCACAGACTCTGCGGGGCGACGTGTTTCGGCGCGCCCATCCACACTGACGGCGGGCGACAACACGGCCGGGGTCGCCGCCCTGGCAACCGATTGCACACTTTGCCGGGTTTGAGCCGGAGGCTCCACGATATTCGTGGGCACATCGGCAAACAAAACATAACGCTTGAATAATTTTTGCTGACAACCAACCCGCAGGTTCACAGTGACAATGGGTTCGTCAATCAGAACTGTGGCCATGACGCGAACGGCTTGCCCGCTGCCACCTGCCCGCGTCGCTGTCGCTACCCAGCGTACGGAGACACGCGAAGGTTCCAACAGTGTCTCGCCATACTGCACGTCCGCGCCAAGGCAATCGGGGTTAGCGTCTTCATTGTGGTCGAGCTGGGCTGGAATTTGGATGTCCAGCGCTTGTCCTACCCATGCCGTGCCTTGCAAACGGCCCAAACTCAAGCCAAAACTGCCCATGGAGGTAGCCAACAGCACTACTCCAACAGCAATTGACCTGAATGCGCAAGAATTCATGCGGCTGATTCTCGCACAGCAATTCAGGCCTCTGCGGTGCCGCGGGAAGCACCGCAAGACTGAGCGGATGGTGACCTCAACCCTCGCCGGACCTCAGCGGGCAGCTCTCAATTCGAGAGTGCACATGGCGGTGGTTGATGGTAGCCGGTAGCCCGGTCGCGCCGTCTACTCGTCGTCCAGATTGACGGCCTTGTGTGCCGCCACCAGTTGGGCCTGGGTCTGGCTTGGCACTTGAGCATAGTGGGAAAACTCAATGGTGTAACTGCCCTGGCCCGCGGTCAGTGACTTCAATCGCCCCTGGTAATCGTCCAACTCTGCCAAGGGAATCTGGCCACTGATGGCCGCCGTTGCCGCCGGGCGGGGCTGTGTTCCCGTCACATGCCCTCGTTTGCTGGACAGGTCACCGGTCAGGTCGCCGATGGACGCCTCGGGCGCCAGCACTTCAATGTTGACCATGGGCTCCAGCACAATGGGCGTGGCCTTGCGCACCGCCTCAATGGTGGCTTTGCGGCCGGCCAGCGTAAAAGCAATGTCCTTGCCGTCCACCGCATGGGTCTTGCCATCAAACACGGTGACGCGCAAATCGTGCACCGGATAGCCGGCAACAACACCGTCGGCCAGCGCCTGCCGTACGCCTTTTTCCACCGCAGCCATGAAGACTCCGGGAATGGCGCCGCCTTTGACGACGTCGACAAACTCGAAACCGGCTCCGCGCTCCAGCGGTTCGATGCGCAGCATGACTTCACCAAACTGGCCGGCCCCACCGCTTTGTTTCTTGTGCCGGCAGTGGCCCTCGGCACCCTGGGTGATGGTTTCGCGGTAGGCGATTCTGGGCGGGCTGGTATCGAGCTCCATCTTGAACTGATGTTGCATGCGGGCCAGCTTGGTCCGCAGGTGCATATCACCCAGACCCCGAATCACGGTCTCGTTGGTGTGGGGGTGGCGCTCGACTTTAAAGCAAGGGTCTTCGAGCTCCAGCTTGTGCAAAATTTCAAACAAACGGTGCTCGTCGCTCTTTCGTTTGGTGTGCACCGCCAGCCCCTGCATGGGCAACGGAAACTGAAGGGGTTTCAGGTGGATGTGGTCCTCCTCGTGGGAATCGTGAAGCACGCAGTCGAACTCGATGTCATCCACCTTGGCCACGGCACCAATGTCACCGGGCACCAGGCTGGGCACTTCGATGTAGTCTTTGCCCTGCAACCGGTACAGATGTGCCACCTTGAACGGCCGCTTGCCCGAGCCCACAAACAACTGTGCGTCTTTGCGCACCGTGCCCTGGTGAACACGGAACACCCCCATCTTGCCGATGAACGGGTCCATCACGACCTTGAACACGTGGGCCAGCACATGCAAGTCATCGTCCGGCTGGCTCTCAAAAGCCTGTGGTTGTGCGCCGGGCTCGCCTTTGTAGAAGGGTGGCGGGTTACCCTCGGCTGGATTGGGTGCCAGCCTGGACAAGGCATTCAGCAATTGCGGTACGCCAGCGCCAGTACGCGCCGACACAAACAAGATGGGAATCAAATGCCCGGAACGCAATGCCGCTTCAAACGGGGCATGCAATTCCTGCGGATCAGGTTCCACACCGTCTTCCAGGTAACGCGCCATCAGGCTGTCGTCTTCCTCGATGATCTGGTCGATCAAGGCGCGGTGCGCCGCTGCCACGGAGGCAAAGTCGCTGTCGCCATCAGCATGCCCCAGCAGTTCGACAACGTCTTGCCCGTGGTGGGCGGGTATGTCCAACAACAGGCATTGCTTGCCAAAACGCTCGCGTATCGAAGCAACCAGGGCTGGCAGATCCACATTGTCGGCGTCAATCTTGTTGACCACGAGCATGCGACATAGTCCACGCTCGCCCGCCAGATTAAACATGCGCTCGGTCGCCAGCTCGATACCGGTTTGCGCGTTGATGACAACCAGCGCGGTATCCACGCCGGCCAGGGCCGCAATCGCCTGACCGGCAAAGTCGGGGTAACCGGGGGTATCAATCAGGTGAATATGAGCGCCGTCCCACTGGACACTGGCGACCGCCGTTTGCAGCGAATGGCCAAACTCCTTCTCCATGGCATCGAAATCGCTGGTGGTATTGCCTTTTTCTACCGACCCGCGGGTGGTGATGGCGCCGGATGCGGCCAGCAAACTCTCGGCCAGGGTGGTTTTGCCAGCGGCGCCATGGCCCACCAGGGCCGCAGTACGAATTGAAGTGCTAGGGATTTGACTCATGACACGGTCTCGGTAGCCAGCCGACGAATGGCGTTCGCCATAGGGGCAATCGCCAGTGCGGGCCGGGGGTTTGTGGGGGAATGTATTGCGACGCAATCACGTTTCCATCTTACCGTTGCCATTCAGCCGGTGGAGCAGTGACCGCACTCCTGCGTGTCAAAAAGTTGATGCAGGTCAGGTTTTCTGCAGGCGGGCAAATGTCTTGCGGAACTTGGCCACCTTGGGTGCTGCAACCGCCATGCAATACCCCTGGTGCGGATTGCGCTCGAAAAAATCCTGGTGGTAATCCTCGGCCGGCCAGTAGTTGGCCAGAGCGATAACTTCGGTAACGATGGGGCGGCTGTAGGTGCCGCTGGCGGCCATCTCGGCCATGACCTCACGCGCTACGCCTTCCTGCCCGGGTGTTGAGAAATAGATACCGCTGCGGTACTGGGGGCCGGAGTCGTTGCCCTGGCGGTTCAACGTGGTCGGATCATGGATCACAAAGAAAATTTCCAGCACCTCGCGCAGGCTGATCTGCGCCGGGTCAAACACCAGCTTGACGACCTCATTGTGGCCTGTGGAACCGGTGCAGACGTCTTCGTAGCTGGGGTGCAGCACATGGCCGTTGCTGTAACCGGACTCCACATCCAGCACACCACGCACCTGCACAAACACCGCCTCAGTACACCAGAAACAGCCGCCACCGAGGGTGATGGTTTGAAGTTCATTGGGCACGGTGGCAGTCATTGGGAGTCTCCAGTAATACACATCGGTCGGGCGAGAAAGCCAAATCTTACGTGCAAGGCACGAAACACCAGACCATCGGAACAATGGCCTTGGCTGGAACACGGCTACAGTAGCGGTCCGATCCAACGCTTCCTAGAGTCTCCAACATATGAAAAAAATCACCCTGCTGGCCTTGCTTCTGGCAGTTGGCGTTGTCCACGCGCAATCAACTCCGGCCAAGAAAGATCTGGTGGCGCGCATTCTCGTCCTGCAACAGAGCGCCATCGAACAAACAGCACAATCTCTGGTCGAGCGGCCCGCCGCGCAAATCCAGCAACAGGCCGGCATGGCCTTGCAGACCCGCGTCGCGCCTGAAAAACGCGAGGCCGTGGCCAAGCTGGTTCAGACAGACCTCAAGAAATATGTGGATGAGGCGGGCCCTCTGGTGCGCCAACAGGCCGTCAAATTGGCTCCCTCAACGATCGGTGCACTGCTGGAAGAAAAATTCAGTGAGGAAGAACTCAAACAACTGATCAGCATCATTGAATCACCGGTCAATCGAAAGTACGCCCAAATGGGCGGCGAGTTTCAAAAGGCTCTGGGTGAAAAGCTGGTTGCCCAGACCCAGTCCATCGTTGAACCCAAAGTCAAGGCGCTGGAACAGGCGGTGGTCAAGCACCTGGGTCTCCCTGCAGCACCGTCGACCAGCACACCAGAAACGTCTGCTAAGCCGCCAAAAAAATAGCGGCTCAAAGCTAACGGATGCGCGGCAGCGCCTGCAGTTGCTCAGTCGTTGTGAAATACGCCGCCGTGCTCCCCACCCTTGCCCGCACCTGCGCCAACTCATGCCGCGCCACGGTGCGCAAGTGCACCTCATCCGGTCCGTCCATCAGATGCAAGGCCCGGCCCCAGGTCCAGAAGAAGGCCAGGGGTGTATCGGGCGACAGGCCCATGGCGCCAAAAACCTGCATGGCGCGGTCCACGACGCGCGACTGCAGGCGCGCCGCCACCACCTTGATGGCGGCGACCTGGGCGCGCAGCGCACCCGGCTCGACCACGCCGATCGGCTGATCCAGCATCCAGGCCACCTGCATCACCAGCAAACGGGCCTGATCAATCTCCATGCGCGACTCGGCAATCCAGTCCTGTACGTTGGAGAAGTCCGACAAATACCGGCCAAAAGCCTGGCGCTCCAGCGTGCGCCCGGTTGCCAATTCGAGGGCCAGTTCGCACTGGCCGATGGCGCGCATGCAGTGGTGCACGCGCCCCGGTCCGAGACGGGCCTGCGCCATCGCAAAACCGGCGCCCCACTCACCCAGCAAATGGTCGGCGCTGACTCGCACATCGCGCAGCACGATTTCACAATGGCCCTCGGGTGCGTGGTGGTGCACCACGGGAATGTTGCGCACCACCTGCACACCGGGCGTGTTCAGGGGGACCAGCACCATGCTGTGCTGGTGGTGGGCACTGGTGTCGGCAGCGTCGTCGCCGTCTGAGGCGTTGCGGCACATGACGATCAGCAGCTTGCACTGCGGATGCGCCACACCGGTAATGAACCACTTGCGGCCGTTGAGCACCAGTTGTTCGCCGACCCGGCGCACCGTGGTCTGCAGGTTGGTGGGGTCGCTGGACGCCACGTCGGGCTCCGACATGGCAAACGCCGAACGGATCTCGCCGCTCAACAATGGATCCAGCCACTGCGAGCGCTGCGGCGCATTGGCAAAGCGGTGCAGCAACTCCATGTTGCCGGTGTCGGGTGCGCTGCAGTTGAAGACTTCGGGTGCCCAGTGCAGGCGACCCATGGCTTCGGCCAGCGGGGCGTAGTCCAGATTGGAGAGCTGTGTGCCGGGCTCCTGTGCGCGCAACGTGGGCAGGAACAGGTTCCACAAGCCTTCTTCACGGGCCAGGGTCTTCAGGTCATCCAAAAACGGCGGCGGGTAGACCCCTGCCTGAACGGATGCGTGCCAGGCCGCGTTGTACGGCAGCACATAACGCTGCATGAAGGCTTCAAGGCGCTGGTGCAGGTCTTGCGCCCGGGGAGAGTGTGCAAAGTCCATGGGGCCATTGTCCCGATGGGCTGGTCAGCTGTCAGAACACACGTGACAGCACGCCTTCACCCCAGCGCTTCCTAACGCGGAACAAAAAAGGTCGACTTTTCGCGCGCCACACGTTCGCTGGTGTCGGTCAGCGACTTGACCTCAAAGACAATGGGGTTGGAGCGGCCCTGTAAATCTGCAGACACGTTGGCTGGCAATGTCAGCCGCACGGGCAACACACCGATGCCGGTAGAGGCTACGGTCAATTGCATGGACGTGGCAATGGCCAGACCCGGCAGCCCGGAGACGCTCAGCGCATAGTCCTGTGGGCTTTCGGTGCCGTTCATGATCTGCAGGCGGTAGACGTTCTCAATCGTGCCCTGCTCCACCACACGCGCCTGGGTGCCCCGGTCCTTGATGACATCGACCGAAAACCCCCGGCGCATCGACAGGCTGGTGACAAACACCGCACTGGTGACCAGCAGCAGGGCACCATAGATCAACACCCGGGGCCGCCACACCCGACCCACCATTTGGCGGTTGTTCAGGCCCTGTTCAATACCGCTGCCCGACGAGTAGCGAATCAGACCAGTCGGGTAACCCATTTTGTCCATCACGTCGTCACACACATCGATACACGCCGCACAGGCGATACACTCATTTTGCAAGCCGTTGCGGATGTCGATACCGGTGGGGCAGACCTGCACACACAGGGTGCAATCCACACAATCACCCAGGCCCAAAGCTTTGGGATCGGCGCTGCGAGGGCGTGAACCCCGCGCTTCGCCGCGGCCGGTGTCATAGGCAATCACCAGCGAGTCCATGTCGATCAGGGCGCCCTGAATGCGGGCATAGGGACACATGTATTTGCAAACCTGTTCACGCATATAACCCGCGTTGCCATAGGTTGCAAAAGCGTAGAACAAGACCCAAAACCACTCCCAGGGTGAAAACGCCAGTTCCATTGCTTGACCGGCCAGGCTTTGGATGGGGGTGAAGTAGCCGACAAAGCTGAAGCCCGTCACCAGCGCTACCGACACCCAGGCCAGTTGTTTGGCGCCTTTTCTCGCGAACTTCTTCAAACTCCAGGGGGCGTTGTCAAGCCGCATCCGGGCCGAGCGGTCGCCTTCGGTATGTTTCTCGATCCACAGAAACATCTCGGTGTAAACCGTTTGCGGGCAGGCGTAGCCACACCATAATCGACCCGCCACCGCCGTGAAGAAAAACAGGGCCAACGCTGCAATGACCAGCAGTGCTGCCAGATAAATCAGGTCCTGGGGGTGCAAGACCAGGTTGAACACGAAAAAGCGCCGCTCGGAGAGGTCAAACAGCACCGCCTGCCGCCCGTTCCAGGGCAGCCACGGCAAACCATAAAAGACGGCCTGGGTCACCCACACCATCACCCACCGCCAATTCGCAAACCAGCCACGCACCGAGCGCGGGTAAATTCGCTCCTGTTTTTCATAAGCCGAGAGAAAGCCGGGATCGTCGGCGCTGGACGCGATGGGCTTGATGGGAATGACTTTGGCCAAAGAAAGCCCTAAAAAAACAAATATAAGAAATGAATCTTATCGTCATGACTGAACCAGTGCTGCAGACAGGGCAGAGACCCCACACGGCGTCGGGTGGTTGAAGTCCAAGTGCAAAATGGATCTTCAGCCCTCAAAAAATATAGGTTACTTGCTATAACACTCATAGCATTTGACACAAGCTTTTCGTTAACTAGAAATCGTTTTGGTAAACCTGCACCCGGCACTTTTTGTCAATGGCACAGCGAAGTCGATAACCCGTTGGGGTTTTTACACACACACTTTTGTGCGTTCCCGGCATGTTTTTGGATCTGCTGCGAAATTGGCAACCAGACGTCCAATTGAGCCGGAGTTCACGGTGTTCTTTCTAAAGTGCTAAGCTGCCTTGCCTATGAAATGGCTCAACCGTGTGGAGGGATCCCAGCGCTATGCAAGCGGCTTGGAGTGGCGCATCTGGCGCAAATTGCCGCTCATCGCGCTGGTCGGTACCCTGTTGCCGGCGTTGCTGTGGCTTGTGTGCGACTGGACGCTGGACCCCCAATCCAGCGCCGAACATGCCCGATGGCTGCTCACCGCTTCTTATGTGGCTCTGGGTACAGTGATCTTCCACTGGACAATGGTGCTCACGCTGGGCATCGGTTGCGCGATCGTGATGGTAATGAAAGGCCCGGGCTACGTGGCGGATGCCTACCCATTGTCCCACCGTGATCACCCAAATGGGACCAACCACAACGGTCTGTAACTGAGGCAGGTGCGGGATCACGCACCGTGCAAGGATTGCCATCGCCGGACCCAACAGGTATCCTGCGCTGCATTGGCTGACGAGTGGCAGGTTCAACGCGGTCCGGATGAGGCCTGATGATTGGTCAGTGGGTATCTGCGCTAACTATCAAGGGCTCAGCAATGTTTGATTCCTTTTTTGAATCCATGTCGTTGGCCCGTCGGCTGTCGCTGGGATTCATCAGCATTCTGACGCTGTTGCTGGCGGTGGCCATTACCACTTCCTACGCCCTGAAACTCCAGGGAGAACGCGTGCAGCGCATCGTACAGGTCAATAACATCAAAACCGCCTTGGCCAATGATTTGATGGACAGCCTCAATGAGGTGGCGATTCGCAGCCGATCTGCTGCACTCTTCACCGAAATGGACCACAAACAGCTTCAACTTGAATTTAATGCGGCCATGTTGGCGAAGGATTCTTTTTTGAAAACTGAGCGCAAGCTCAACGCGATGTTGGCTGATGAAAACCGACTCGGCCCGGAGCGCACCGCGATGGCAGACATCTTTACTGCCAAGAAAAAGGTCTTTTCGGAAACCGAAGAGTCTCTGGGTCAAGCACTGGCCGGGGACAATGTCGCGGCCGTACTGACCTTGAGCAACCGGGTCAGACCGGCCGAAATAGAGTTGCGTGCAACAGTCACCGCACTCATTGATCTGCAGGCAAGAATCAGTGAACAGGCGAGCCTTGATGTGCTGGCTTTGCAAGCGAAAGTGTTGATTGCAGTGGGTATCCTGGTTTGCCTTGCGCTTGGTATGGGGGGCACCATCGCATGGCGCATCACGAAAAGCGTCACCACGCCAATCAAACGCATGCAGGAGATGATGACAGGGATCGCCAGCAGCCAGGATTTCTCCCGGCGCGTTCCGGTGGATCGCAGGGATGAAATTGGGCTCTCCCTCGTGGCGTTCAACACGATGATCGAGAAGATTGAGGAGAGCTCGCTGTTGCTCATACAACGGTCCAAAGACATTCAGACGATGAACAATGACCTCAATACATCGCTCGAACAACTCAAAATTGCCAAGGACGAACTGGTACGCAGCGAAAAGCTGGCCGCACTCGGTTCACTGGTTGCCGGTATCGCGCACGAACTCAATACGCCCATTGGAAACGGGTTGATGGCGATGTCAACCGTGTGTGATGAATTGAGTTCCCTGCGTAGCGACATGGCTGCCAAAGGCTTGCAACGCAAAACATTTGAAAGCTTCCTCTCGACCATAGAGACAGCCTCGGACATTGCCAACCGCAGCCTGAACCGAAGTGCAGAGCTGGTCAGAAGCTTCAAACAGCTTTCGCTGGATCAGGCTACCGACAATCGCCGAACTTTCTCGGTGAAGGAACATTTGAACGGCATTTTGCTGATGCTGCAGCCCACTCTGAAAAAGATGCCATACCAGGTTGAGACTGTCATGGCAGAAGACATAACGATGAACAGTTTCCCAGGTGCGCTGACGCAAATTCTCACCAATCTGATCAACAACGCGCTGATTCATGGATTTGAGGGGCGCGATCATGGCCGGATCTGCATCCAGATCAAGGTGGGAGCACCCGGCTACCTGGTGTTGCGTTTCGATGATGACGGCCGGGGTATCCCCGAGAAGATCGTGCCCCGGATCTTTGACCCTTTTTTTACAACAAAGATGGGCCAAGGGGGCTCGGGTCTGGGCTTGCACATCGCCTACAACGCAGTGACCGTCACCCTGGGTGGAACTATCAGCGTGGCGAGCGATGCTGCCCGTGGGACCGCTTTCACGTTAACCCTTCCTTTACACGCACCCATGTCAGCGACTCGGGGTTAAGGCAACGAGCGCGCGCGGAGTGCCGGGCAAATTCCGTCAAAGCGCCCGGGCTGGCTTTTTCCTGAGCGCCTGCGGCATCGTGAAGGTGACCTGGTCCCAGCCTTCGATCTCAAGGATTTTTTTCAGGCACTCTTCCATGACCTCATGTGACCTTTCGGTGGCGGCGGCGATGGTTTGGTGCACCAGTGCGTCATTGGCCGAGTCGTTGGCGCAGTTCAGCTGGTACTCGTACAACTCCCTCAGCTCAAAAATAGCGCGACACACCTGCGCCGGGCAGGCGCACTGGTAAACCAGTGCCTGGTCGATCACCTTGCTGATCTGGGCGGCGTCAAACTGCTCTTTCATGTTCTGGGCTCCTGTTGTTTTGGTTCTGCGCTTCCAAGCGAGAAAGCAAGGCAGTCGGTTTCCATATCGAAGCCCCTGACGGTAACCCGTGCGAGGAGCCGTGGCACGGGCGACGTTACGCGCGCCACCTGATTAAGGCTCTTGGTGGCAATCACCTCGCCCCGGTTGGCCATCTCGCACAGGCGCGCCGCTAAATGAACGGTGGCACCAACCACGTCGTACTGGCGCTTTTGCCCGGCCTGTGTGGAGTCACCAATGAAACCGGCCAGCGCCAGCCCCTGGGCAATGCCGATACCAAACGGAAACGGGTGTTTTCCGTCCAGGGCCGCCAGCGCCAGGCCACAACGCAAGGCCAGGTAGGAGCGACCCATGCCGCGAAATACGGCCATCATGCCATCGCCGGTGTATTTGACGACGGCCCCCTGATGATTGCGCACCAGCGCCGCCTGGGCGCTGAGCAACCCGTTCAGGGTCTGGAAGAACATCTGTGGTGGCGTATCCCGGATAAGCTGGGATGACCCGCGGATGTCCGTGAAGAGAACCGCCGCTTCAAAAATTTCGGCCTCGCCATTAAAACCGTCGTCCATAACCGACAGCGCGCCATCGGGTACGAGGTTGGTCAGCCGAGCCACACGGGCATTCGCTTCCCGCGTGGCGGTCTTGACGCGCAGCAACTCCATGACCGTGATGAAAAACCGCTCGTCCGACAGGGGCTTTTCAATGATCACGTCGATGCTGCTGGTCTGCTTGGCCCAGTGGCGAACCACCTTGAGCGCAGGGCCCGGCGAGGCGATCACCACTGTGGCGGCAAGTGGCGCGATCAACTTGATTGCGCTGCAAACCGTCAGGGTATCGGGCTGGTCAGAGTGGTAATTGACAACCACGATGTCCGGTTTCACGGTCTCCAACACCCTAGGCAGCTCCAGCGTACTGGCCACCCAATGGATGTAACCCAGCCCGCGGCGGCGCAGATCGTCAATCAGGATGGAAGCGGTGTAGTCATTACTGTCCACCAGTACCAACCGCGAGTTGGTCGTTTCCAGCGGGACTGGTGCTACGGGAGTTGACTCAGGCATGCCGGTGATACTAGCAAAAACAGGGGTTGAAACGGTTAGCGCGACTGCCAGTCGCACAGCGCCTGTTCAACCGCCTGCAATACCGGTTCCCACTGGCCCGGGGCCGGTTGGCGAAACTGGCGCAAGCTGGGGTACCAGACGCAATGCTCACCCTCGAAGCCCCAGCGCCAGTCTGGCGCAAACCGGTTGAGCAGCCAGACCGGTTTGCCCATCCCGGCGGCCAGGTGGGCCACGGCCGTGTCGACGCTGATGACCAGGTCCAGTGCGCGCACCCGCTGCGCGGTGTCAGCAAAGTCCTGCGCGCCGTTCAGCATGTCGTGCAGTCGCGGATCCGGGCAACCGGCACCATGGACCAATGCATGCCACTGCACGCCGGGCACGTTGAGCAGCGAGTCGCATTGCGACAGTGGGACGCTGCGCAGGGCATCGGCGCTGAGCCCGGGATTGCCGGCCCAGCAAAGACCGACCTGCAGCAGGGCTGCCGGGTCAGTGGCGGGAACACGCAGGTAAGGGCTGGTGAGCGCGTTAGCATGACCGGGCGGCGCTGGAGCCACGCCCAAAGCCAGTGGCAGCGACAACAGCGGCACCTGCCAGTCAAACCGGCTGTTTTGAGCGATGGCGACCCCCTGGTCGGATGACACAACTTCAATTCGGTGGCCCAAGCTGGCACGCGCCAGCCGCACCAAACTGGGTTGACAGACAAAAACCACACGCCCGAAATGTTGTGCCAGCGCGGGCAGGAAGCGCATGAAGTGCAACGTGTCGCCAAAGCCTTGTTCGTGAAAAACAAAAATGCTTTGCCCGGACGCTGGTTTCTGCCCCAGCCATTGGGGCCAGGGCAGGTTGGGGCGCACCATGCGCCGCCCTGCCTGCTGTGAGCCCATCCAACGCAACTCGTAGTTCTGCCAGCCTTGCGTCCAGCGGCCTTCGAGCAGATCGACGTTGGCAAGGCCGAAGCGGGCCACGCTGGAGTCGCTTTGCAGCTCCAGCGCCCGCCCGTACGACTGCCGTGCTGCATCGCGCTGCCCCAAGGCAAGCTGTGAACTGCCCAGGTTGGCCCACACGTTGGCCTGATCAGGGTCATGTTCCAGGGCCCTGCGGTAGTACTCTGTTGCGAGTACGTGGTTGCAAACCTCGCCTTCCAGAATGCCCAGGTTATTGCAGGCGCCACTGATGTCACCACCGCTGCGCAAACATTGGAGAAGCATGGCGCGCGCCTCCTCGGTGCGGCCCAGCAGGCGCAGGGCATTGCCCAGGTTGATTTGCGTGGCGCTGTTGTCAGGCTTCAGTGCCTGTGCACGCTGGTAGTGCGCCAGCGCAGGTTGCAACTGCAGCAGTTCGATCAAGACATTTCCCAAGTTGTTGTGGGTTGCGTGGCGATCAGGCTCGACCGCCAAAGCACGCTCCAGAAATTGACGGGCAAGGTCCAGTTCGCCGCGTGCCTTGTGCAGCATGGCCACGCCGATAAGTGCGCTCTCACGATGGGGCGTATGGTTCAGCACGGCGCGGTAAAGTGCCATCGCCTCTGCCGGTGCACTGATTTGCAGAAGGTCTGCCAGCGCGAGCATGGCCTCAAGAGACTGGGGCGCGTGGTTCAATGCAGTTTCGAACGCTTGGCGGGACTCAGAGTCACGGCCCAGGGTGCGAAGACAGCGGCCCTGCAGCACAAGGGCGTCAACGTCATGCGGATGGCGTTCCAACCAGGCCCGCAGGGTAGCAAGAGCATTCTGATGCTGTGTCAGCGAGCGCTGCGCCTTGGCCAAGTTGAGCCAGGCATCCCGGTGGTGGTGGAGAAGTTGGCAGGCGCGCTGCAAAAGTGGGAGGGCTTGCGCGTATTCGCCACGCTGGCACAAAAGGGCACCCAGCAGTTGCTGGGCATCAGGAAGGTCGGGTTCTTGCTGAAGCAGTTGCAGGTACAGCGTCTGCGCTTGCTCCAGCTGACCGGCCTGATGCAAGGCCAGGGCCCGGTCAAGTGTGCTTGGCCGAGCCGTTGTGGCACTGGATTGGCCCATCGCATCCACTATGTCAATCGAACAACTGGATGATTGCCGCGTTGCCGACTTCCTGAGCAATGGCAAGGGGTGTCCTTCCATCTGTGGCGGCTTGCAGATTGACGCCTCGGCCGGCGATAAAAAGAGCGACGGCCAGTTGGTCGCTGCGTCGAATAGCAGCGATAAACTGGGTTTGGTCAAAGTACGCCAAGCCCATCGCCGTGAGTTGCGTGCGCGCATCCAGCGTTGGCGAACGCGTCATGACAGGAGGTCGTGACGACGCCACGGGCGCGGGCTCTTGACGTGGTTGAGTTAGCGCGGGCTGCAGACCCTGGTTAACAGGTGCTGGCCCTTCCGCAGGAGCGCTCTTGCGCCGGGGCATGCGGTCGGCATCGAGCAACAACTCAATATGGGCAAAGACTTCAAACCGTGAAAACGGTTTTTTCATGAAATCATCGGCCCCAATCTTGTTGGCATAAAACTGCTCGGTGGCGTGCTCGTTGCCACTGATCATGACGACCGGGATATGCTGGGCTGACGGGTCTTTGCGAATGGCCCGCAGTGCGCCAAAGCCGTTCATTCCAGGCAATACGATATCCAGAAAAATGAGGTCAGGCTTGGCTTCGGCGATGATCGCCAAACCCCGTTCAGCGTCCCCGGCATCTGTTGTGACATAGCCGGCTGACCGCAGGATCCGGCGTAGCGCCGCCACAACGGTAGGTGAGTCGTCAATGATCAACGCGGTGGCACCACGCCGCGCATTCTTCCGCTTGCGATTGCGCCGTTCTGCAATGCCGGGCGCCACCAGGGGCGGCGTTACGCTGGGTACCGCGTCTTCCTTCTTCGCAAGAGCCCTCAATCGATCAAAAAAACTCATTGCTCCACCTTATGGCACGGATAGAAATTCAACAACATGGGGTTAAGTATGGCACGGGGATCAGCAGTGCATCTTTGGTTGACAATGTTGAAATGATCTACGAACACATGCTCCTGTCCACAGATGGCCCCATCACCACCGTCACCCTGAACCGCGCCGACAAACGCAACGCGCTGGCCCTGAATGTGATGCGTGAGCTGACGCAGGCCTTGCGCACCATTGCCGGCACTGAGGCGCGCGGTGTCATCCTTGCCGCCAACGGCACGGTGTTCAGTGCGGGGCACAATTTTGCCGACATGGCCGGTGCCTCGCTGGAACAGGCGCGTGAGCTGTTTCTGGTATGTACCGAGATGATGAACACCATCCAGAGCATCCCGCAACCCGTGGTGGCCCGGGTGCACGCCCTTGCCACCGCGGGCGGCTGCCAACTGGTGGCCAGCTGCGATCTCGCGGTGGCGGCAGACAGCGCATCGTTTGCCATACCCGGCGGTAAAGCCGGGCTGTTTTGCCATACCCCGCTGGTCGCCATCGCGCGCAACATCGGCCGCAAACGCGCGCTGGAAATGGCCCTGACCGGCGACGCGATAGACGCCGCCACCGCCGCAGACTGGGGCCTGATCAACAAGGCCGTCCCATTGGCGCAACTGGAGGCGGCCACGCTGGATCTGATCCAGCGCGCCACCCGTGGCAGCGCCCTGTCCAAGGCGCTGGGCAAACAGGGCTTCTACCACCAGGTGGATTTGCCACAGGGCCAGGCCTATGACTTTGCCGTGGAACGCATGGCCACGGCATCGCTGACAGCCGACGCGCAGGAAGGTATTGCGGCCTTTTTGGAAAAACGTGTGGCCCGGTATGTGCAAAGCCCCGAAGCCGAGGCAGGGCCAACCACTGCACCCCCTACCCCGCGCCCTTGAAACCCGCGCAATGGCTGCCCTGAGCACCGAAAGGATCACCATGCGCATCGCCGTAGTCTCAGACATCCACGGGAACCTACCCGCGCTATTGGCCGTGGTGGCCGATTTCGCGCGCCGTGGCGTGGACCAGGTTGTCAACCTGGGCGACAGCCTGTCAGGCCCGCTACTGCCCAAGGAGACGGCACAGTTCCTGATGACCCAGAAAGACTGGATGCACCTGGCGGGCAACCACGAACGGCAGGTGCTCCATCTGCACGCCAAGTCCGGCGCGTCGGACGCCTACGCCCATTCGCAACTGTCCGGCGTCGAATTGGAATGGATTGCCTCGCTGCCCTTCGTGCGCCCTTTGAACGATGACGTCTTGCTATGCCACGGCACGCCCACCAGCGACATCACCTACCTGCTGCAGACCGCCGAACAAGCGGCCACGCCCGCCGAAATCGCCACACGTCTGGGCCCGGTAAGCGCCTCGCTCGTGTTGTGCGGCCACACACACGTGGCCCGCAGCGTGCGATCCGGCGCCACGCTGATCGTCAACCCCGGCAGTGTTGGGCACCCCGCATTCGCGGATACCTATCCCCGCCCCCACTTAGTGGAAACCGGCTCACCGGACGCCCGCTACGCCATTGTGGAAAAACGCAACGATGGCTGGGTGTCCGACCTGATCAGCGTGCCCTACGCGTACCGGGAGATGGCCGAACTGGCGCGCCTGCGTGATCGACCGGATTGGGTGTGTGCGCTGCTGACGGGTTATATGCGTTGACGTTTGAGCACAGGGCGCGGGAGGCAATGCAGCGATCGCGAGCCAACCCGCTTCCCTTGATCGGAGCGCGCACTTAAACCATACCACTGGCCGGTCGGACCGTGTGCATGCGTTGTTGGTTTGGCGGGCTGTGCAGGGTGCTCCGTGAATTTGGGAGCTGCTTGCATTTGGATTGAACGCGGAGCAGGGGCCGGACTGACCTGAAAACTTCCAGGCTGAAGGCGCCCATCCGCCTAAAAATGCAGTTTAGGACAACAACAGTGCTGACACCTGACTCCGCAGTTCTGGCAAATCTGCATGAATCGTTTTCCACACCAATTCGAAATCCACTTTGAAATAACCATGGGCAACGCGACTGCGCATGGTGTACATCAAAGCCCAAGGGACCTCTGGATGCGCTACCGCAAACTCGGCATGGTAAATCTCTACGTTATGCGCCGCCTCACCAACGAGAACCGCTATACATTCAGGAGCTATCTACGACCATCCCACGAGGGCTGCAGCCACAAATCCGATTCGCTTTTTCCCCACCGACCATGAACATCCTCTTCATCTGCAGCAAAAACCAATGGCGCAGCCCCACCGCCGAGCAAATCTGGCGCAGGCAACCGGGCCTGAGCGTGCGCTCCGCGGGCACCAGCCCCAACGCCCGCCACCCGGTGTCCAGTGCAGATGTGGCCTGGGCCGACGTGATCTTTGCGATGGAAGAGAAGCACAAGTCCCGCTTGCTGGCGGAGTACCGCAGCGTGGTGGCGGACAAGACCATTCACGTGCTCGATATTCCCGACGACTACCGCTACATGGACCCGGAGCTGGTGGAACAGTTGCAAACGTCGGTGCGCGGTATTCTTGGGCTTGTGTAACGGATCGTGATCACCATGTCAGCAGCAACACCTCCAACCCAACGGACATTTGTACACATCCTCGCAATTAGCGTGGCCATCATCTGCGCAAGCATCCAGGCGGCAGAGGCACCACTGCAGGCGCCGAACGTGGTCCCCATCTCTGCCGACCTGATGACTTCAGGCCAACCCACTGCTGCGGCTTTGGCAGGTCTGTCGGAGCAAGGTTTTGGTGCGGTCATCTACCTGGCTCCACCGTCCGTTTCGGACGCGGTTCCCGCTGAGGCGGACATCGTGCGCAAACAGGGAATGGAGTTCGTGAACATTCCCATCCCGTTCAACAACCCGACGCAGGCTGATTTTCAGGCCTTTGTTGCGGCCATGGAGCGCCTGGGTAGCCGCAAAATCCTGGTCCATTGCCAGGTCAACATGCGTGCATCCAGCATGACGTTTTTGTACCGGGTCATCGTCCGTGGTGTAAAGCCCGAACAAGCCTATGAGTCGGTTGCAAAAGTCTGGTCACCGCAAGGGCCATGGAAAGACTTGCTGGTCGCCGAGCTTCGCAGGGCGGGTGTCGCGTTTGAACCCTATTAGCGTGGGACCACCATGCGTATTGCTTTAGTTTCAGACATCCATGGAAATCGTCACGCGACTGGGCACAGTTAGCGTGTCGCAAACTATGTGCAATCACCCGGTGCCCTGACTATGCCTGTTGGGTTGCAAAGAAAGCATCAATCTGACTGGCAACCCACTGCGCGCGCGTGACGGTCGGCACGTGTCCTGCGTCGTCCGCAATCACCAGCTTTGAGTTGGGCACCAGCTTGGCCATTGCTTCAGATGACTCCAGTGGCACGATGACATCCTTGCGTCCATGCAATATCAGTGTCGGCAACGCAATGGCGCCCAGGCGAGGGGTCAGGTCCACGTGCTCGACACATTCCAGCATTTGCACCGCGTCAGGCCCGTTGGAGCGATTGACGATCAATTTGCCCCAAGCCCGTTCTGCGTCGCAGTTTTCTTCGGGCGTGCAGGCATTGACGAATGCATCCATCGTGGCCGGAAAATTCACTTTGCAACCTGCCAGCAATCGATCCCGGCCCGGCGTGGGCGTCCCGTTGTAGCGGCCCCCAACAATCACGAGGCCAGAAAAGCGTTCCGGGTGGAGCAGTACAGCCTCCAGCGCAACCATGGCACCCATCGATTCTGCTGCGAGTACACACGTCTGAATGCCAAGGGCGTCCATCACCCGAAACAGGTCTGCTACCAGCAGCGCCAGCGTAATTTTTGGTGCGGTGTGCCGGGTGGCGCCTGTTCCCCGATGGTCATAGGTCACGGTGCGCCAGGTGCGACTCAGTTGCTCAAATGGTGCTGCCCACAATTCGCCGCTGCCCACCCACCCTCCATGCGCCACCAACGTCCGCTTCGCGCTTCCACTGGATGAAACAAGAATCTCCGCATCACCCGTTTTTAAGAACATGATCGAGTCCTTCGCCTGTGTAAATGGGGTCCAAATCCCAATCGTCTCACGGATCGGAAACTGAAACGCATGAAGTCCAACATCCCAATTTCCTGGTGAAAACCTGCGTCGTTGTACCCAGTTTCCACACATGACAAAACAAATTTTGCCAGGG
This sequence comes from uncultured Rhodoferax sp., assembly GCA_964569855.1. GTDB lineage: Bacteria > Pseudomonadota > Gammaproteobacteria > Burkholderiales > Burkholderiaceae_C > Allorhodoferax. Next base: position 13,689 of record CAZMXB010000004.1, on the reverse strand, counting down.
GCACTGATCGGCAATCGCTCCACAACTATGGAATTCCTTGCCGACAATGTTCATTTTCTTTCTTGATTGCGAAGAACAATCACGCGTCTGACGGCTGAAATCACCAGCGGTGCGCACGACAAACTCTACCTCAGCTTCCAGATGCAACTCTGCTTGTTTGACTGCTTCGCCAACCACACCACCAAGGCCGACCGCCATCTGAGCAAATTCATTCGGGACGCCAAGGCAATAAAATGAAGCCAGGCCAAAGTGGCTCTGCCGGTCAGAGCAGCCCGTAGTCGTGAGCGGATACGCCAGGAAACACCTGGTCGATCTGCGTTGCTGACAGCGAAAACTGCCGCGCCATCAAACCGCCGAGAAGACTGCGGTATTCATTCAGGACTGGATAGTCGCGGTTCTGAAACAGGTGAGCCGCGTCAAGCGGCACCTGTTCGCCAACCACTCGCCCGCCCTTGACGCTGCCGCCCAATACCCAAAATACCGAACCGTGGCCGTGGTCGGTACCACGGTTGCCATTCTCACGAAAGGTGCGGCCAAACTCGCTGACTACCACCACCGTGGTTTCGCGCCAATCCGGCCCCATGGCCTGTGCAAAGGCGGCCAAACCACGACCGAGCTCTTCCAGGCGGGTGGCCAGATAACCGGTTGCGCCGCCTTGGGCGACATGGGTGTCCCAGCCACCCACATCAATGAATCCAAGGTTGAACTTCTCGCGCATCAATAGGGCGATCCGCCGAGCCTCCAGCTCGAAGCCCTTGGCGCTGATGGCATTGCGACTGGCCAGATCCATTTCGACACTCAGGCTGCGCATCACGCCGTCACGCACGCCAAAGCCCTCGGACACGGTCCGGGCCAAGGGCGTGTCGCGGTACATGGCTGCAATGATCTGCGCCTGGCGCGCATCCACTCCCGGTTTGCCCACGTTCTTCAAGGCAAGGTTGGGTATCTGCGAGTCGCCGCGAAACACCAGGGGCAATTGGTCGGTAAACGAAATGGGCCGGGAACGACCCGAACCATCCAGAACATTGGCCAACCGGTTCAAAAAGCCGGACCTGAAATTGCGTTGCTGATCCAAAGCCTGGCCCAATTCCATGCTGTCCTGGGTTTCGAAATGACTGCGACTCAGGTCATTGATCCCGGCAAACGGCACAAAGGCGACCTCGCCTTTCAGAAAGAACGGCAGGATGCTGTCGCGCAAGGCAGGATGCAAACCCCATGTGGTGTCAAGCGGCAAACATGCTGCCGGATTTGGGCCGTCGCCGTCGGGTTCAGGCCTCGCAATCGCGATGTTGGGGCGTGACTCGTAGTAGAAACCGCTCGAATATGGCACCAACAGGTTGGCGCAATCGTAAGCGCCGCGCAGAAATACCAGCAGCATTCGCGATTGCGCCACGGGTGCGGCCATTAAGCGCGACGCCAGACTGATGACCGGCAAGGCGATGGTGTGTTTTAGGAGTTGACGGCGGTCCATAGCGGATCTGGTTGGTTCTGCGGCTATTCAGCGATTCATGAAATCTGGTGACGCAATCAGGAACGTATTCCATTCTTGTGGGGTTTTGGCTTGTTCAAGCCCTTCGCGCGTGTGTGGGCCGATCATCGTTTGCAGTTCGGCGTTACGCATCAGGCTGGCCATCTGCGGAACCACGAACCCCGATGGCGCGGCCGCAGGATCGGTCTTGAACAGGCCGGCATTGCCAGACCCGATTGCCTTTGCAACCTCGAAACGCGTGGTCATTTGGCCCGGACTGGCCCAGGCGTCCCTGTTCATCGGATAGCCATCGGGTGTTTGGCGGCCATACAGGGGCTGCGCCAGGCGATTGAGCCAACCGATGATCGGGGCGGCATTCAGAATGGGCTGATCGTCATAGGCCAGCCGCACGGCGGAAACCACAAAATGCATCGGGTCTTTGAATTTGCTGCCCGATGAGGCGGCAAACTCTGGCGAGCGAAACATGGTTTTCAGGACACTGGCTATGTCGCCGTCGCTGTGTAGAAAACTGGCCGCCATGCGTTCGACCAGTGCAGGTGGTGGTGTGTCACTGACCAAATACAGCGCCAACTTCTGGCTGATGAAGCGGGCCGTGGCCGGGTGGCGCGCCAGCCGGTCAAGTGCCTCCTCCAATTCCGAAAGCCCCCGCCCCTTGACGACCAGACCCAGAAACTGTTTATCGCCAAAGTCATGCCGGTTTGGGTTGAACTCAAAACCACCCTGGCGCACATACTGCTGTTCTTGCTCCGGTTTGAGCTTTGGCCGGGCGTTGCCGAAATTGACGCCGACGCCGGTCAGGATGCGAGCCAATTCCTGCACATCGGTCTGGGTGTATCCACTGCCCACACCCAGCGTGTGCAGTTCCATCAGCTCGCGCGCGTAATTCTCGTTAAGCTTGCCGACCGCGTTTCGCTCATTGTCCAAGTAACGGATCATGGCCGGGTGCCGTACGGTGGCACCGAGAAGGTCGCGAAAACGCCCCAATGCATAGGGGCGGACGGCCACCTCTTCGTAATCGCCAACCAGGATGCGCACATTGGCTTTGTACATGTGCACATTGAAATGGTTCATCCAGAACCAGGTCATCTGCTCTTGCAGTTGCGCCGGTGAATACATTGCCCGCAGCAAGGACCGGGCTTGTGCTTCGCGAGCGATACGGTTCAGTTCAGCTGAATACGCGGTTTGGGCCGTCTTTTTCTGGTCGGCGTCCTTGATGCCATCCAGATCGCGCCGCTGCTGCTCCACGGTGGCAACCATCTGCCAGGTTGGCGTTTGCGTGATGCCCATTGAATCAATCTGAGCTTGAACCGACGCCGGCAGAATGACAGGCAGCACCGGTCGCAATTGCCGCTCCAGATACGCGTCACCGTCGAGGGAGGCCTTTGACAGCAGACTGGGTGTCACGCCCCACGTGATGCGATTCAGCAGCGCCACCCCTTTCAGGCTCGCGTTGGCGTGGCCAGCAACTGGTGACGAGAGTGGCGCCATACTGCCGCTGCATGCAGACAACAGCGCCGCTGCCGCTAACGCCGTCGATGCGCACCACGCCGCGCATCCGCTCACTGAACGGCCGGGAGAGACTTCGGAACCAAACCTGTCCAAACGAAGCAAAAAAGGCACAGTGAACTCCTGCAGTGAAAAAGCTCCACCTGAAGAATCAACGCGTTATTTCCATCCCGGCCGACACGCGTTGCACCGATGGGGATGAAACAGCATGTAGAGCAGGCTTTACCGTGTATGGCTGGCGCGGTGGCGCAAGTGCACAGAGCCCCTCAGCGCGGCATGCTTGGTGACCCGTCCCGCCATGCGCTTGCGCCACATCTGAAACGAAGACAACTTCATGTGGCGTCGCATCAGGTGGACAACTGCAGACTCGTTCAAGCCGAACTGCGCTTCTATCGCCTCAAATGCTGTGCGGTCTTCCCAAGCCATTTCCACGATGCGGGAGATGTCGGATTCGGTAAGTTCCATGCACGTCATACGTCAAGTTGTCAAAGCGCGGGCAATGCTTGGCTGGTCCTGAAGGAGGTGTCCGGTTTTGACCAGTATCAGGCACCCTTCGCGGCTGAACGGCTGGTGCTGGCTGAGGTGCGGGCTGCGTATCCAGCTTCCCTGCGGATAGTCACCATGCTCGTCCGAGAACACACCTTCAACGACAAAAATTTCCTCACCGCCGTAATGTCGGTGGGGGTTGAAGTAAGTGCCAGGTGCCCATCGCACCATCGCCGTATGGGTGGTACCGTGTTCCCACAGGGGCAGGACTGCCAGGCCAGGCACCAGTCCCTGGCGCCACGGCGCTTGGCGAGTGGAAACCACCACACGCTCTCGGTCATGCGGGTCAAGGTATCGCAGTTTGACAAAAAGAATGCAACCCTTTTCCGAAAAAGGGGCGTGCTCCGAACCTGGCGGATTCTTGATGTAAGTGCCGGGGCCGTAGTCTCCGGCCCCATCACTCAAAGTGCCTTCCAGCACCAGAATTTCTTCGCCCAGTTCGTGCCTGTGCCCGGCAAAACGGGCTCCTGGCGCATACCGCACCACCGACGTGGCCCGCGCAACCTCTCCCCCATCGCGCTCCAGCAGGCGTCGCTGCACCAGGGGTGAGGGCGAATCGCTCCAAGCCAGCGTCTCAGACGCAACAACGCAGCGTTGGGACACATCGGTGTTGATCTGCAGGGCATTCACGACATCACCCCGCAAATCGCCAGGCACTGTCAAGCTTTCTTGGCCCAGGCGCTGCACCAACCTTTGCCCGCCACCTGTTTGCCCGCAAACAACGGGCAACCCCCTGCGGCCGCGCTGGCAGTGCCCTGGAACAGGGCGCAATTGGAACAGACCTGTCCCGCAGCATGTTTGGGGAATTTGCTCTTATCTACTTTCGTCGCGTCGGACTTGTAGCCAAGTGCAGTAGCCTGCGCGTCGGTTTCTACGACCATGGTCTGCGCGTGCGCCTGCATACCGGCGCCGATCACTGCGCAGCCAGCTGCTGCCTGCATCATGAACACACGGCGGCTGTGGGCTTTTGCTGGACTAGATATCTTCATTTTTCACTCCGGGTTGCGCTGTTTGTACCAGCATTGACAGTTAAGGGGAAACAATATGTAAAGGCCCGCTGCATGAGGGGACGAAATTTCAGAAAAAGGCGATAGATTCCGTCGAGCGCAAACGCAGCTCCCGGTAGCCGTGCGACTTGCGCGAGGTGTTTCCAGCCCGCCAACCGCGACCACACCAAGATAAACGCGTCAGCTCCGCTTACCAGTGCTCCATCTGCTTTGATGAAATGAAATCGGTCCAATAGAGTCTGTTTTGTGATCCCAGCGGGCGGGCAGAAAGCGGGATCTGCGACATTCACCCAATCCAGAGTGGCGGCTCCTTTGAGACTTCGGTACATGGCTATTTCCCGACTGCACAAAGGGCACGACCCGTCGAACAATACTGCGCCGCAGATTTGAGACGCCGCTGGTACAGACTGCACACCGGGAATTTCTGTTGCGTTCATTGGCTGGCAGGTACGTCGGGGATAGGTAACAAGTGTAGGTATTTTCGACCACTTTCCATACTTAACCTACTCAAACACGAATATCTTTCAAATAAACTACTCAATATCTATACACTTTACTAAATGACCAAAACCACTAACGATTTACCGGGCGGCCACCGTATCGGCGCTGTCTCGTCCATCAGCGGTGTGCCGGTTTCCACTGTTCGTGTGTGGGAGGCGAGGTATGCGGCTTTCAAACCGCAGATGTCGAACGGTGGACACCGCCTCTACACCGATGACGATGTTTTGCGCGCGACGCTCATGCGCCGCCTCACTGCCCAGGGGCATTCCATCAGCAGTATCGCCAGACACGACACTGCCCGACTCAATGTGCTGTTGCAGCAGCACGTCGATGGCCCAGCTTCTGCAGTTGGGGGCCTCGGGAAGGGCCATTCCGTGGCGGTGGCGGTTGTGGGTCTAGCGTTGGCGGCCCAGTTGAGTTCGGGCAAGTTCAGGCAGGCCTTTTCCCCGCACCTAATCAAAGTTGAAGCAATTTATGAAGACCTCCATGCCGCGCTAACGGCCCCAGGTCAATTCCAAGCTCAGGTCTTGATGGTGCACGTCAACTCACTGCATGCATTGGCGCAGGCCTCCCTGCAGCGCACCATCCAACGCACTGGCGCCTCTCAAGTGATCGTGTGCTACCGATTTGGGCAGGAGCAAGTGGCACAGGCTCTGCGCCAGAACGGCATGGTGCTGCGAAGAGGCCCGTTGTCGGCGATCGAACTGTCGGAGATGGTGCGATCCGCCCTGCCGGCGGCGACTCCGTCGGGGCTTGGGCTGATGCCACTGCCTGGGACGGTGCCCGCGCGCAAATACGACGACGCGGCGCTTGCGCGCATGGCGTCCGTTGCCACCAGTGTATTGTGTGAGTGTCCGCGGCACGTATCGGAAATCATCACCCAACTGGTCAGCTTTGAGCAATACAGTGAGGAATGCCTTGACAAAAGTTTGCAAGACGCCCAAGTACACGCCCATCTGCGCGCAGTCACCGGTTCGGCCAGAGCACTGTTTGAGCAGGCCCTTGAACTGGTTGCAAGACACGAAGGTATCGACCTTGGCAACGCCGTTTCGCATGGCACGGCCTGAACAGCCCGTACTCAGGGTGGCGTCGGCGGCCTGCCACGCTGGCGGATTTGAATGCGTTGCACGTACTGAGACAGCCAGGGGGCGGCGATCGCCTGTTTACTCCTGAATTGATAGCTACTTGCGCATATTCCACGAGGGCTGCAGCGCTAAAGCAACCAGAATCCTTCTTGTCAATAGCGCAACGCAGGGTCATCGCGGGCAGCACCGACAGCTCCGGCCTGGAGTTGGTGCACCCTCCATTGCATGTGCCAACGTGCAACAATCCAACACATTGCGCGCCAACTCGCCGAGTTGCACTTCCACACGCATGGTTGTATTGACCTGACAGGATTTGCGCAATATGAAAACTGCTTCCAACGATGACCGAATGCGCCCTTTGACCAAGGGCCTTGCGCTTTTCATCTCCCTATCGCTTGTGATGGCAGTTGCGTTGTTTGCGGCCTTGCGCTCACCCACGATGCCCATGGCGAGCGTGAGCCGGGTGGCGATCGCGGTACCGATGCAGATCAGCAGCGCCGCAATAATCGTCGCCGCTGCCCAAGGCTGGTTTCACAAAGCTGGCGTCGAGGTCATCAGCCAACCCTTCTCGCTGGGGAAGGATGCGCTGCAATCGGTCATCGACGGCCATGCCGATCTGGCCGTGGTGGCAGACACACCGCTAATGTTCGCGCTGCAAAATGGTGCCGATATCTCTGTCCTTGCCGGTGTATCACAAGGCCGCCGCTCCATGGCGGTTGTTACCCGCAAAGACCGTGGCATCCAGCGACTGGAAGACTTGAAGGGAAAGTCCGTCGGACTGAGTCTGGGCACCAATCTGACCTACTTTCTGGATGCCATGCTGCAGGTTCACGGCATCCCCAGTGAAAAGGTGCGCTTGGTTGATTTGACAACGCCCGATGTGGTCAATGCGCTGGTCGCTGGGAACATCGACGCCGCAATCCTTTTCCACCCCTTTCTGGCGACGGTGATGCAACAAATGGGTGACCAGGCTGACGTTTTCTACGGTGAAGATATTTATGCCATGCGCTTCTTTCTGGTCGGCAAGACCTCGTACATCGACAGCCACCCGCAGGAAATCCGACACATCCTCAAGGGCCTGATTACGGCCAGGCGGTCCATCGAGGTCGATCCGCAATCCGCACGCAAAGTGCTCGCCAACGCGATCCAAATCAAGGACGACATGCTCGCGACCATGTTCGACGCCGAAGACTACGTGGTTTCGCTCGATCAGGCGATGTTGCTCGCACTGGATGACCAAACCCGTTGGGCGATGAAGCGGGGACTGGTCAAGTCCGGCCCGTTGCCCAATTACCTCAAAGCCATCAAGTACCAGCATCTCGAAGCGCTGTTACCCGGCGCGGTCACCATCGTGCGATAGCCACCATCATGAAAATACGTTCACAAGTGAATGCCGTGTTGCTCTTGGCAGCGCTGGTCGGTGCAATCGCGGTGGGTGTGACTCTTTTGTTCTCGCGTGATCTGGACAACGCGACCCGCGACATGGAGGTCGCACAGGCGTTGATTGACAGTGCCAACCAACTGCGCCAGATCGGTGTTGAAACTTCCTTGTTTCACGAACGGCGCGCACAGGATCAGTGGGCACGCAAGCTAGCCTCCATGCGTGCGCAAATTGACCAGATGCCGATATCTGCGCCGATTGAGCAGGCACAGTTGGCCAATATCCGCAGGAAACTTGATTTGATGCAGACCATCTATGGGCGCCTGGTTGTGGCACCAACCGTGGGCACCGCTGGCAGCCAGGGCTCTGGGTCAATGCGGGATCCCTCCGTCGAGGCACGCAGCGTGGCTTCGCTGTTGGTGGTGACCCAGGAAGTCGTGGACATTGGGAATAGACTGATCCGCGGCAACCGCGAGGAAGGTGCGCAGGCTTTGCGCAAGCTGCAATGGTCCGTGCTGTTGGTGACTCTCTCGATGGGTGCATTCGCAGTCTTTGCCTGGCGCCTTATGCGCCGCCACCTGTTGCAACCCTTGCGCGTCTTTGAGGAAGGCACCAGACATGTTGCCGCAGGCAATTACGCCCACCGGCTGAAGCTGGGCCAGCCCAATGAAGTCGGCGCGCTGGCCGACGCATTCGACGCGATGACCGATCGCGTCGAACGGACTACGCAGGAAATCACGGCGCAACGCGAGAGCCTCGCCCGCACCGTGCTGGAGAAGACCAACGAGCTGTCGCACGCCAAAGACATCGCGGAAAATGCAGCGCGGTACGCCCGATCCCTGATTGAAGCATCGCTGGACCCGCTAGTCACCATCAACGCGCGTGGTCAGATCACTGACGTGAATGACGCCTCGGTGCAGGCCACGGGCGTGCCACGCGGGCACCTGATCGGAACCGACTTTTCCGATTATTTCACCAACCCCGACAAAGCGCGTCGCGGCTACCAGCAGGTTTTCTCCGAGGGGATGGTGCGCGACTACCCACTCGCCATACGCCATGCGAACGGCGGGACCATGGATGTACTCTACAACGCAGCCGTCTATAAGGATGACAAGGGCGATGTGCTGGGCGTGTTTGCTGCGGCTCGGGATGTGACTGAGCGATTGCTGCTCGATCAGGTAGTTCTGGAGAACACCGTCCGACTGAAAAACGCAATGGCCCTGGCGGAGAAGGCCAGCACGGCAAAGTCGGACTTTCTCTCCAGCATGAGCCACGAGCTACGCACGCCACTCAATGCCATTCTTGGCTTTGCCCAGTTGATCGAATCCGGCTCGACGCCACCCACTGCCGAACAGCAGCGAAACCTGGACCAGATTCTCAAAGGCGGATGGTATCTGCTGGAGTTGATCAACGAGATTCTTGACCTTTCGCAAATCGAAGCGGGGAGCGCCCAGTTGTCGCTTGAACCGGTAACGCTCGCCGAAGTCATCCTGGAGGCCCGCGCAATGATCGACCCGCAGGCACTGACCCGCGGCATTGAACTGAAGTTTGCACAACCGAATGCATCCCACTGTGTCAGCGTCGACAGAACCCGCTTGAAGCAAATTCTGATCAACCTGCTCTCCAATGCGGTGAAGTACAACCGACCTGGCGGCAGCGTGTCGGTGGACTTCACGCTGTGCGCAGCACAGGTGATGCGGATCAGTGTGCGCGACACCGGCCCCGGACTGACGGAGCAACAGCTTGCCCAACTCTTCCAGTCATTCAACCGACTGGGCAAGGAATCGGGTCGCGAGGAGGGAACCGGCATCGGCCTGGTGGTGACCAAGCGGTTGGTCGAAATGATGCGGGGCACCATCGGCGTGCAGAGCACCGTCGGGGTCGGCAGCGTGTTCTGGATCGAATTCAAACTGGTCGACGCGCCGCAGGCAGCACTTGTGGATGCCGTGCATGCCGTCCCGCAGCCACTGCCCGCACCGCAGGGCCAGCCCCTGCGTTCCTTGCTCTACGTGGAAGACAATGCGGCCAATCTGGAGTTGGTCGAGCAGCTGATTGCGCGCCGCGACGACCTGTATTTTCTGAGCGCACCAGACGGCAGCATCGGCATTGAACATGCAGTGGCCCATTTGCCTGACGTTATTCTGATGGATATCAACCTGCCCGGCATCAGCGGGCTCGACGCCATGAAGTTGCTGCGCGCAAACCTGACAACGGCGCACATCCCCATCATTGCGCTGAGTGCCAATGCACTCCCCCGTGAAATCGAGCATGCACGTGCGGCCGGATTTTTTGACTACCTGACAAAACCAATCAAGATCAAGGAATTCACCAGTGCAGTAGACAGGGCTCTGCAGGCCTCAGCCACACGACCAGCAGAAACCCACTGACGGAGGAAACCGGGCAGACGAAGCCAAGCAGCATCAGCCTGGACCCGACCTGATCGGGTCTTTGCAGGGGTTGGAGCCCGTGCCCTTGAAACGCCCTTGCAGAACTGATCGTCAGTTCTGCCGGGTTCAATGCGGGCAATTTTGCGGCTATCATGGATTGGTCCATGACCACCCTGAGCCAGATCATGATGATCAATTTGTGCCCTGCACTGGCAGCGCGCCTGCTCAAATTGACCTGCTGCGTTATGGCAATCCTTTGGGCTGGATGAGCCGCCGCCGAGCCCGTCGGCTACCGCTTCTCACCGGTCAACCAGTGGGATATCAGCAAGACTGCTGCTTACTGGAACCCCATCATCGAATACGTCTCGGAAAAAAGCGGCATCAAGCTGCAGCTGAAGATCGGGCGTACCTCGGCCGATACCACCCGTTAAGTGCTGGCGCAGGAAGTCGAGTTTATTTTCAGCAACCATCTGTTCAGCCCCGAGCGCGATGTCTTGGGCTGAAAAGTCTTTGGCCGGCGCCAGGCATCCGATTTGCGCGGCCAGATTGCGGTCCCGCGGACTCACAAATCACCCGCCTGGAGGAACTTGCCGGTCAGCAAGTGGCTTTTACCGGGCCCGAGGCGTTCGTTGGCTATCGGGTCCCCTACGCTCACCTGCTTGCCAGCAACATAGATATTCAGGTCGTGTTCGGCGGCAACCAGAACGCCGCGCTGGCACAGGTGTTTGCCGGCAAAGCCAAGGCCGTAGGCAGCAATTCGATGCTGATTGAAGGCTACGCGAAGCGTGAAGGCAAGAAGTTCCGTGAGCTGTGGACGTCAGAGGGTTACCGGGACTTGGCGTTGATGGCCTCTGGCAAGGTTCCCGAAAGCGATGTGAGGGCTGTGGCCAATGCCTTTATCAACATGCACAAGGACCCGCAGGGCAGCAAAATTTTGCAACAGGCGGCGCAGGAGGTGGGACTTGCTGCGGACGCCTATTTCATTCCCGCCAGCGATCATGAGTACGCCAACTACCGCAAGATCTACCAGTCTGCGCCGCCCGCGTTGCGTTGACGGCCAGACCAGCACTCTGGCATGAAGCCATTGCGCTGGCTGCTTCCCGATTCGCTGGTTGCGCGCGTTTACGCGCTTTATGCAATCACATGGCTGACGTTCGTGTGTGGTGGCGTCCTGCTGTTCTACCAAGTCCAGTTTACCCAGCCGATCGAGGACACCCAGACCAATGCAAACATGCTGATCGAGCTGGCCTCGCAAACCGTGCGTGACAGTGCGGTGATCGGCGACTATGACACGATCAAGCGCACGCTGAATTCAAGTATTCTGCGCTCGCCCATTGCCACGGCCCAGTACATTGACCTTGCGGGCGGATTGATCAAAACCATCAATGCCGAGAAGCAACAAAGACACGCACCAGCGTGGTTGCACGAGCGGATCACCGAGCGTCTGTCCAAAGTCAACCGCAATATTTCCGCCGGGGGCCGTGACTACGGTGTGCTGCGCCTGACATTCGATTCCAACCACATTGCCAACCAGATATGGCAACTGCTGCAAACAGCAGCTTTGCTGGGAGCGGCCAGCCTGATTGGCGGCCTGTTGCTGATGTGGTTTCCGCTGCGGTATTGGCTGGGCTCGCTTCGTCAGCCGCAAATTGCCGAAATGGGCAGCGAAGACCTCATTGACGCCAAAATCGACAACGATCTCATCAAGGAGGCGCCGCGCGAATTCCGGCAGACCATGCTGGAATTGCAGCGCACCGGAGATCGATTGCGCACCGAACTGGCGGAGCGGGAGTCCGCGCTGCTGGCATTGCGCCAGATCATCGCCAACCTCGTGCCGGAAGATGCGCACGCGGCAACCGATGTCGGCAGTGGCAGTATCAGCAAGATGATCTCCACCATTTCGACGCTGGTGACGGCACATGAGGAACAGCGGGAGCAACTGCGTCAGGCCAAAGACGCTGCCGAATCGGCCAACGTCGCCAAAAGCCGGTTTCTGGCCACTATGAGCCATGAAATACGCACCCCCATGAACGCGATTCCGGGCATGGCCCCGGTACTGATGATGCCCGACATCAAGGATGCTGATCGACTCGATTACGCGCGCACCATCGTCAACTCGGGACATAGCCTGCTGCGCCTTATCAACGATATTCTGGATCTGTCAAAGATCGAGGCCGGCAAAGTCAGTCTCGAAGCCATCACCAATGAGCCAGAGCAACTGATCGAGGAGTCCAAGCGTCTGTTTGCCGAGATGGCGCGCCGCAAGGGCCTGCAAATCGATACCCAGTGGCGTGGGCCGAGCCGGTACTACCTGGGTGATCCGCACCGTCTGGGTCAAATGCTCGCCAATCTGGTCGGCAATGCCGTCAAGTTCACTGCGCAGGGAAAAATCCTCGTCAAGGCCCGCGAAGTTGCGTGTGATGCGCATACGGCGTTGCTGGAATTTGCAGTCCTCGACACTGGCCGGGGCGTTTCCAGGGACCAACAGCAGCAGCTGTTCCAGTTTTTCTCACAGGCCGACAATTCGATCACACGCAACTACGGCGGCACCGGTCTGGGTCTGTCGATTGTTCGCAACCTCGCCCTTTTTATGGGTGGTGAAGTCGGCCTGCAAAGCGAAGCAGGCCGTGGGTCACGGTTCTGGTTTCGTGTTCGCGCAGGGCTGGCGCAGGCGGAGGTACTCAGTGACTGGGTGGAACTTCCCGCAGCAGTCAGCCAGCCCGCGGGTTCGCAACCACCGCAGTTGGTCGGCAGGATCCTGGTGGTGGAAGACAATCCGGTGAATCAAAAGGTGCTGGGCGTGTTGCTCAAGCGCCTGGGGCTGGACGTCGCGCTGGCAAGGGATGGGCAGCAGGCGCTGGACGCCATCGTGCAGGGCGAGTCCGCCGATCTCATTCTGATGGACCTTCAAATGCCGGTGATGGACGGTTACCCTGCGACGCAGCAGATCAGACAGTGGGAAGCCAGCAGGGGCCGACCCCGGATTCCGATCATCGCCCTGACGGCATCTGCCTTTCTGGAGGACCGGATGCGCTGCCAGGAGGCCGGCATGAACGACTACACGCTAAAGCCGATCGAATTGCCAACCCTGATCGCCGTGCTGACCAAGTGGTTGCCGGCGCCAGCTAGAAGTGAAATCAGTCCAGCCACGCCATGCCGTTCAAGTCGGCCGGCGGACACTGCCACCATCGTCCGCCTGATGCAGGAATTGCTGCCCTTGCTGGAGCACCACCAGTTCGATGCCATGGGTGTTATGCGCAAACTCAAATCCGCTGCAGCCGGGACCGAATTGGAACCCGAGATCGCCGGGATCTCCGATCTGCTGGAGGGATTCAGTTTTGACCTGGCATTGCAACGCCTGCGTCGAACAAAGGAGACAAGGAACTGGAAGGAAAGTGTCAACAACAAATGCTAGGCCGCTGATTTTGTCATTGAAATTGATAGCTACCTACGCACATTCCACGAGGGCTACAGCCCGATTTACCTCATAAGCCCAGCCGCGCAAATATCCCATCCATGCGCTGCTGCACCGCAGCATCCATGGTGATGGTCCGCCCCCATTCCCGCTGCGTCTCACCCGGCCACTTGTTGGTGGCGTCCATTCCCATCTTGCTGCCCAGGCCGCTCACGGGTGAGGCAAAGTCCAGGTAGTCGATGGGCGTGTTCTCCACCAGCATGGTGTCGCGCACCGGGTCGACGCGGGTGGTCAGGGCCCAGATAACTTCCTTCCAGTCACGCACGTTGACATCATCGTCCACCACCACGATGAACTTGGTGTACATGAACT
>CAZMXB010000003.1:17691-61078 GCA_964569855.1 uncultured Rhodoferax sp. | reverse complement strand
ATGAAGCAAATGAAACAAGCAGGTTTTACGTTGATCGAGCTGGTGATAGTGATCGTCATTCTTGGCATTCTGGCGGCGGTAGCCTTGCCCAAGTTTGCTGATTTGGGTAAAGACGCGCGCATTGCTACATTGAATGGCGCGCGTGGCGCACTGTCTGCTACTGCGGCGATGGCGCATGCCAAGTATTTGGTGACCAGCCCAGTCCCGACTACGGTGACTTTCGAGGGTTCAACGATCACGTTTGCCACTGTTGCGGCGTCAGGTTACCCGAAGGCGGATGTAGGGTTTGCCGGTGCTTCAGGTCTTGGGTCCGCTGATTACACCCAGATTGCCGCTGGTGCTGCAGCTACTGCCAATTCACCAGCGACGACAGCGACAGAAACTGCCTTCATTCCCGTCAGCGTGGCAGGCAGTCCAGCCGGTTTAACCTGTTTTGTCAAGTATGCGGAGCCAGCCACGGCAACTAGCGCACCGGTTATTACTCTCACGACTACTGGCTGCTAGTTCCAACGGACCAGGAATGCGCAACGGTTTCCGTTGCGATCGATGAGGACCGTTTTGATCGCAGCACACGCTTACTCAGCGTGTGCTTTTTTCTTGGCGTCGGTGGCAGTTTCAGCGCATAGGGGCGATTCGGGAAATTTTCATGGCGGTCTATACCTGGCGGGGGCGCAACAACCGTGGCGAGGCGGTCAATGGGCAACTCGAGGCCATGACCGAAACCGGGGTGGCCGACCAGCTTCAGTTGATCGGTGTGGTGCCGGTTCACATTGCCCTGGCGGTTGCTGCAGCAGAAGTTGAAACCGAGGGCTGGTTCGCCCGCCTCAACCGCAAGCCAATCGTTGACGTAGACCTCATGGTGTTTTCGCGCCAGATGTACACCCTTAACAAGGCGGGTGTACCGATCTTGCGTGCATTTGCCGGGCTTCAGGCCTCTGCAGACAAGCCCGCCATGGTGGAATTGCTAAAGGATGTGCGCTCCAGTCTGGACCAGGGGCGGGAGCTTTCGGCGGCCTTGAACCGGCATGTGGACCTGTTTGGCGGGTTTTATATTTCCATGATCAAGGTCGGCGAGATGACGGGGCGGCTTACCGAAGTCTTCCAACGCCTGACCGAGCACATGGAGTTTGAGCGGGATGTGCGCGAACGCGTCAAGCAGGCCATGCGCTACCCCGCATTTGTGCTGATAGCCATGGCCGTGGCGGTGGTCATTCTGAATATCTTCGTCATTCCGGTGTTTGCCAAGACCTTTGCCGGCTTCAATGCGCCTTTGCCGTTGATTACCCGTGGTCTGCTGGCTTTTTCATCATGGACCGTCAAGTGGTGGCCCCTGTTGATAGCAGCCGCCGTTGGTGCCAGCGTGGGGGTGCGAAGTTACGTGCGCACCACAGAGGGCCGCTACCGCTGGGACTCTCGCAAGCTAAAGTTGCCCATCATTGGGGAGATCATCCGCAAGGCCACGCTGGCCCGATTTGCCCGCAGCTTTGCACTAAGCAGTCAAAGTGGCGTGCCCCTGGTACAGGCTCTGACCGTTGTTGCCAATACCGTCGACAACGCGTTCATTGGCGCGCGCATTGAGCAAATGCGCGACGGCATCGAGCGTGGCGAAACGATTTCACGGTGTGCCGCCGCCACCGGGGTATTTACGCCCGTGGTGCTGCAAATGATCAATGTGGGTGAAGAAACCGGCGAACTCGACAATTTGCTGTTCGAGATTGCCGACATGTATGAGCGCGAGACCGACTACAGCATCAAGGGGCTGTCGGCTGCCATCGAGCCCATCCTGCTGACCGTCATCAGTGGGTTCGTGCTGCTGTTGGCGTTGGGTGTGTTCTTGCCTCTGTGGAACCTGGGTCAGGCCGCCCTGGGGAAGGGTGGCGGTTAACGCGCCCCGGGGCATTTTCCGATAGCCATGAAGCATCCTCCCCAGTCTGCTCCGTTGTGGAGTCGCCGAACGACGGAATGGATCTTGGTGGCCCTCGTGTTGGTTGGCCTGATATGGGCGTTTGATCACGAGGTGAGTGTGGTGCAGGCCGAGAGTGAAAGAGTGATGGTGTGGTCCAACCTGGCCGCACTTCGCGCGGCCGTTGCCATTGACCACCTTACCCGTCACGTGCGCCCCCGCACGCCAGAACCGAAGGACAGGAACCCTTTTCGCTTGTTGGAAAAACTGCCCGACAACTATGCCGGTGAACGCGCCATGGGCGACGTCTTGCAGGTGCCGCCAGGCAGTTGGGTTTTTGACCCTTTGTGCAATTGTGTGGGCTACCGCTTGCTCTATCCGCAGTTCGTGGAGCCGCGATCAGACACCGGCGCAATCTGGTTTGGAGTTGGTGACCCAAGTGCAGAGTTCTATCTGACACCCCATGCAGACTACCGCTGGTCTGGCCAAAAGCCGAAGTGACGGGAGGCACACACATGGTTGGCGGAGAAAATTCTGTGAACTAAATCACGGGTCGAGCGCTCGGATAGACTGGTGCAAGAAAATGCGTTCATACTAGTATTTTGGTCTGATTGCGGAGCACAAGGTCATTGAATCCTTGCGGGACAGCCAGGCGATATTCAACATTTATTAAGAGGTATCTATATGAAACAAGTACAACGCGGCTTTACGCTAATTGAATTGGTGATGGTTATTGTCATCCTGGGTGTACTGGCCGCCACAGCGTTGCCGAAGTTTGTGGACCTCAAAGGTGATGCACAGAGCGCCGCAGTGCTGGGCGTTGCAGGGGGCATCAGTTCAGCCAGCGCTGTGAATTACGCCGCGCGCAGTATCACGACTGGCAATGGGACCGCCACTGCGGGCCTGACCTGCACGGCTGCGGCAACTGCGATTATGCAAGGCGGCTTGCCAAGTGGTTACCAGTTGGCCCCCATTAATGTGGGTGCGAGCGGCGTATCTACCACTTGTACGGTCACACAGACTGACAGTAGCAAGACTGCCACAGCCACGATCATCGGAATTTGAATCTTTATCCGGCCGGAATGCCGGCCCGCCGAGTGGAAAGCCGCCGCTTTGCAGGCGGCTTTTTACATGCGGGAGCGAAAACGCGGTGGTAGCTGGCTGCGGTAATGGTCTCTCTGGACCATTGGCACGGCGGCCATGCCGCTTCTGAAAGCTGCGAGTGCGCGGGTGTCGTCTCCGACGGCGGGGTCCGCATAGACGCTTCCCAAACGGAAATACGTGTCAGCCGCATATTGCGGCCACCGTCCATTGAATAGCTCGAGTGACCGCACAGCCAGGGCGTGGTCACGCATCCTTAAACCCAGCGCGTAACCCGTTTGCAGCAAGGCGTAGTCATACAGCCCTGCATCGAGAGATTGTGTCAACAAACGCACTGCTTCGTCTGCCTGCCCTGCAAGGGTCAACAACGTCACCCGCACGTTGAGGGTTTCCAGGGCTACAGGCTTGAGCCTTTCAAGGTTACGCAGGGCAACCAGCGCCTTGTCGTGCTGACCCAGTCGCGCATAGTTGAGGGCCAAACCTGACCAGATGGCGGGGACGTGCGGACGCGACGCTGCCACCGTTTCTTGCACCCACACGGCATTGGCAAAGTCACCAGAACCCGTCAACTGCTCGGCTGCCACGGCAGTGAACTTGCGGTAGTGGGGGTTGATGGTTATGCCTTCCCGCAGGTTCTGCAGAAACTCGGACTTTCTTACGGCTTCGGCCGGGGCCTTGCCGGGCAATTCTTGCGCGAGGAATGCGCCCAGGTGCAAAGCGTGAACGATCTTTCTTTCAGCTTGCACCGCCTGGAAGGTGATGTAGGTCGCAAGCGACGCACAAAGAAACAAGCCAACCATCGCTGCCACGGCATGAGAATTGCTAAAAGCAAAGGTCCGCCTCGACAGGGAGCCCTGCTGCCCCAAACGCGCGTCCGACCCAGCCAGCATCGCCAACACCAGCGACAGCAGTGCGCCCGTTCCAGCCAGATGCAATGGGAAGCCCGCTTGGCTGACCAATAGGAAAGCCATCACACTGGTCAGCGTAGCCAGGCGCAGAGGAACTTCCGCCTGGTTCGCATCCTTGAGCCGCCAGCTTGCTCCCGCTGCGTGCAGAAGGTAGGCCATCAAAACGGCCAGGACGAGTCCCCCCACCAGCACCCCATATTCGCTGAGCAACTGCAACGTCTCATTGTGGGCGTAGTAGTCGGTCTCCAACACCGTGTCTGCGCGTTGGTAAAGGGGGATTTGTACCTCCCATGCGCCGGCCCCCACGCCCGTCCATGGATTGGCAATCATCATGCGGGCCGTTGCCTTCCACATCATCGAGCGGACGGAAAACGAGCCCTCCGCGTATTCGCTTGTCTTGGCCACCGAGCTTGTGCGCGCAAAGGCGCGTTCAAACGCCGTCACCCCCACATTCTCCTGCGCCACCCGAGGGTTATTGCTGGGTAGCGAGCCCAATATGGACGTGCCGATCAGAAATGCAGCCGCCACCAAGAACCTGGTATTGCGGCTCCAACGGACAAACCCCCACTGGTTACGGAACTTCACCAGAACCACCGCCATTGCTGGAATGAGCAACGTCAGTGCTACCAGCGCCGACCGCGTGCCGGTCATCATCAATGCAACGGTGTTGAGCGCCAGCGATGCGGCCAGGAACCCCAGCCAGCGCGGGTTTCTGGTTTGGGCCAGCAACCATACCGAGAGTGGCAAGGCACATACCGCGTACTCGGCAAAAAAGTTGCGGTTGACGAATGTGGAAGCTGGAAAAGCCCCCTGCGGAAACCAGCTCAAATTGCCCCAGAACTGCAACGTAACCCAGGCGGATGCGACTGTTACACCACCGTGGATACCCCAGATCAGGAGTGGCATGGTGTCCCGATTCAGTGTGTTGAGGCCAAGCCAAAGCAACAGACTCAGCAAAAACCAGCGAATGGCCTCCACACCCGCCAGATAGGTGTGCGACCACACCATGCTGCCCAACGCGAAAACCATCAGTGTGATGGGCAACCACAACAGGCCGTGCCACTGAATGGCGACTGTCTGACCTCTGCGCTGCCAAAAGAACAGCAAAGCCGATCCCAAGACACCAAAAGCCACGATGGCCGATTTCAGCGTGTCCTGCACGACCAGTTCACTGGGCACGCCCACCGCGGGCACCAAAAACATCATCCATGCGAGGGCCGGGACGCATTTGTCGGAGGAAGATGGGGGCATGACAGGCTGTTGGTCTTGAGAGGCTGCTGATGGAGTGTTATTGTCAACGGCTGGCAAGTTCTCGCGCAGCGGGGAACGGACTGCGAAACCTCCCAACTTTCACCCGCCCTGACCGACACTGCTGTTCGCAGTTGCGATAGGTGGTTGTGATTTTGTAATATGCAACAAAAGAATGTCCATGCGCGCACTTTTCCCGTTTTGCTGCGGCCTCGTTTCTTGTAAGGTACTTTTGGCCATGAGCCCTCGTAAACACTGCACTGGCAGCTATGAAAATGCTAGCATAAGCGCTTAAATGCCATGCCAGCTCTTCACGCCCGACCAATTGGCTTGCACCTACCGCGCTGCCGCGGCAGGGGTCAGCGCGGCTTTACGTTGGTGGAACTGATCCTGGTCATTGTGATTCTGAGCGTTCTGTCGGTTTACGCGTTGCCACGATTGTTCGATACCAAGGCCGTTTACGCTCGGGGCTTTCACGACGAGACGATGGGCTATTTGCGGTTTGCCCAAAAAACGGCGATTGCCCAGCGGCGCACCGTCTGTGTGACTTTTACCACCACCAAGGTGACGCTGGCCATCGCCTCGGCCGCCGCGACCTTCAACTGCAGCAGCCCCGGAACCTTGACCGGTCCCACCGGAACCGCGGGCGCGACGGTCAGCTTGACCGCCCAGAGGAACGCCGCGTTTGCTGCCTTGCCCGCCAGCTTCAATTTTGATGGTTTGGGTCAGCCCATCACGGGAACTGGCGCGGCCAGTGCGACGCAGACTTTCGCGGTGACCGACTCCGGACGAACCATTACGGTCGAAACCGCAACCGGTTACGTCCACGAAAATCCATGATGTCCAGACGGCCAAACCGCGGCTTCACCCTGATAGAAGTCATTATCTTTATCGTGGTGGTGGGTGCGGGGCTGGCAGGGATACTGACGGTGATGAATACGACAGTCAAATCGAGCGCTGACCCCATGGTCCGCAAGCAGTCCATGGCACTGGCAGATTCGATCATGGAGGAAATACTGCAAAAGGAATATTGCGATCCTGACACTGCAACGCTTTCCCCTCCAGCCGCCCCGGTCTGCCCAGCCAGTCGCGTTGCCGCAGACCAAGAGGCATTACGAGCAGACTACGATGATGTTGATGATTACAACGGCAAGACCAAGGCAATTTTTACCGACTGGCCGACCAGTCTGAATGCCTATACCGTGGCCATTGTGGTGGACCCGCCAGCCAATGTCAGCGGCATTCCGCACAAGCGCGTCAGTGTGACGGTGACCGGCGGCGCGCACGCGATTGCACTGACCGGCTATAGAAGCAACTACTGACGATATGAATCAGCGGCATACACAATCCGGTTTCACCCTGGTCGAGTTGGTCCTGGTGATTGTGATCATGGGCGTGATTGGCGGCATCGTGGCCGTGTTCATGAAGCGCCCTATTGATGCCTACTTTGATACTGCCCGGCGCGCCGGCATTGCCGATACGGCCGATACGACGGTTCGGCGCATGGCGCGCGACATCCGCAAGGCCCTGCCCAACAGCATCCGCCTGGGAGGCACAGGCGGCAACCAGTGCATCGAGTTCATTCCAACCCGCATGGGTGGGCGTTATCGGGCGCAAGACATCACGGCGGCTCCGTCCGATAACTCCGGTCTGCGTTTTGATGTGGCGGACGATTCATTCAATATGCTCGGTCTGAACACCGACTTGCCGGTCGACCAGCAAATCCAGGCAAACGATAGGGTGGCGGTTTACAACCTGGGGATCACCGGATCCAACGCCTACGCGGGCAATAACACGGCTACCGTGACGGCCGTAAGCGTAAGCCCGCTGAGCGCGACCGAAACCCGGTTGAGCATGGCGGGGAACACGACCCAATTTCCCCTGGAGTCTGCCAGCAACCGCTTCCATATCATTCCGCGTGATGAGAAGATCGTCTCCTACCAGTGCAGCGGGGGGCGACTGTATCGCAGCGCGGACTACGCCTACAGCCCTTCCTGCCCGGCACCGACCGTGGGTACGACACCCCTCATTGCGACCGCAGCGACTTGCGATTTTGCATACAGCACCGCAGACGTTCGCAACGCATTGGTGAAACTATCACTGACGTTCTCCAACTCCGTGGATTCGGTCAGCCTTTACCACGAAGTACATGTGAACAACACGCCATGAAGCCCCAGCGTTTGCCCCAGCGTGGCTTTGCCGCCATTGTCGCCGTGTTTCTGGTGGTGATTCTGGCCGCGCTGGGGGCGTTCATGTTGAGCTTCTCCAACACCCAGCAATTGACTTCTTCGCAAGATGTGCAAGGTTCGCGGGCCTACTGGGCGGCGCGGGCGGGTTTGGAATGGGCCATTGCCAGCCAGGGGGCGGGCGCAACCACCTGCTGGGCAACCACGCCGCCCGCTTCAATCAATGGGTTCACCCTGGCCATTTCTTGCGCGGCGTCGAGCTTCACCGAAGGAACATCGACCGTCTATGTCTTTCGCCTGAAATCTGACGCATCGAGCGGAACAGTGGGTTCCGTGGGCTATATCGAGCGCAGTGTATCGGCCTCGGTTGAACGGTGAACGACCGGGTGCCCGGTGATGCATGGTTCAAATCACATCCTGGCCCTCGTGTGTATTGGGTTTAACGCTACTAAAATAATAGCGAAATGGAGTCTGTCGTGACAAATTTGTTTTCCACTCAGCTACAGGTTTTACGACGCCATTTAGTGGTTCTGCCGGGTACGCTTTTGTTGCTGGGCCGGGCGCACGCAGCCCATGCGGTGATCGCAGCGACCTGCAAGATGTCAACATTCCTGGAGAGATAGCCGTGCACCAGCCTCTTCTGTATTGCAAGTTCTTGCTGCGGTGCTTCTTCGGGCTGTGCTGGGTCTGCCTGGGCTTGGCAGTCGCTCCCGTACAGGCGCAGACCTACGCCTATCGCAATGATGTGTTTGCCTACGACACACCGTCCGGCGCCGCTGCCAGCGTAGCCTGGCACGCCACCGGTGCTACGCCTGCGTGCACTGGCTATCCCCAGGGCGACGACGACTGGGCAGATATTGCGTTCCCGGGAGGCTTCACCTTCACGTTTGGTGGTGTGTCTTACTCCAGTGTGCGGGTCTACTCCAATGGCATGCTCGCCTTTCCCACCGATGTGTCGGGTTTTCACCGGGACTACACATCGCAGGCCTTGCCGATCACGGTTGTGCCCACACCCGGGCCGACAGCCCCCTGCACCCTCAGTGCCGTGCCGAAAAACCTGATGCTTGCGTATTGGGTCGACATCATCGCCGGCACAGCCACTGGAATTGCCGGTGCCAACGTCAAATACGAGCTGCTGGGTAGCTCACCGAGCCGCCGCTTCGTCATTACCTGGGACAACGTGGCCCTGTACGGCAATGCTGCCACTCGCTACAGTTTCCAGATTGCACTGTTTGAAAGCACGGTGGGCGTCAACGGCAATTTCAGATACCAGTACACCACGGGTTCCACCACCGGTTTGGGGGCCACCGTTGGTGTTCAACTTACAACGACGGATTACACACAATACGCCTATAACCAGAACTTCATCGACACCACCGTTGGCACGGCCGTGCTGTGGTACCCGGCCAACCAGCTGGCAACAAAAGGTGCGGAATACCGCTTCGACGAGGGCGCCTGGACCGGAGTCGCAGGCGAGATCAAGGACACCTCTGGCAACAGCCAACATGCTTCACGCGTTGGCCTTGCCGCCAGCGTGGCGCCGCCACCCTCTTTTCCCGGGGGCAAGTTGTGCCGGGGTGGCAGCTTTCCCCTCAACACTTTGAACACCACCATTGGAGCGGTAGCCACACCCATAACCCCTGGCAACCAGGGTTCGATTGATTTTTGGTTCAATTCCAATGTTGCCTGGAACGCTGGGGGGTCTATTGCGATGCTGTTGGACGCGACCACCGTGGCCAACCGCCCGTTTTTCCTGATGAAATCGGCAGCCGGTGCACTCACCTTCCGCGTGACCGACTCCGCGGGGACCAGCGTCACCGCAACCGCCCCGGCCAAAACATTTGCGGCCAATACATGGCACCACGTCGGTGTCGCATGGAACGTGCGCGTTGGCACCAACCAGACGGTTTTGCAAATCTTCCTGGACGGTGTGCTGCAAAACGGCGTCCCAACCCGGGGTACCACCAATGGAATCATGCCCGGGTTGAGCACTGTCTATATTGGTGACAACCGAACGTCGGGCATTACGCCCACCGGCGGTACGCCCAATAGTGCCAACGGCAGCATCGATGAGGTCTATATCTATGGGGTAGAAATCAGTGCACCCCAGGCTTTGGCTGATATGAACCTGACCCGGCCAGTTTGCACCTCCCTGGACCATTTCCATATCATTCACAATGGCACAACCTCCGGCTGCACCGCGCCGGCCAACATTACCATCGAAGCGCACGACTCAACACACGCCTTGTTCACACTGGCGGGCACCAGCATGAATCTCAGCACCACGCCAGCCCGTGGTACCTGGTCCAACGTGTCGGGCGGTGCCATTAACTCACTGACATCTGTCGTGGCAGGCGGTGGCACCGCAAGTTATTCCTTTGCCAACGAAAGCAGCGTCGTATTCGGTCTGAGCGACAACCAGACCGGCTCCCTGAACATCAATGTCGCGTCCGGCACGATCACCGAGCTCTCCAACGCGGGAGCATCGTGCGTGGCCAGCGACTACACAACAGGAACCACCTGTGATGCCAGTCGCAATTTCCTGTGTCTGGCGTTTGGATTCAACTGTGTGGAAAGTGGCGCCGCTGCCCTGACCGGGGATCTTTACACCAAATTGGCAGGTACACCCTTCGCCTTCAATGTGGTTGCGCTCAAGGACGCCGACAACAATGGCGTGGCTGATGGGGTGGAGACTTCCTATGCGTCAGATGCCAACAAAAGCGTCACAGTGGAGTTGGTGGACGGTTCGGGTGCCACGGCGTGCGCATCCCGCACCGTTCTCAGTCCAGCGGTATCCCAGACGCTGGTATTTACCAAGCTCAATCAGCCCACGGAACTGGGTACAAAAAGCACGGCGAATATGACGGTGACCAAGGCTTATCCAGACTTGCGTTGCCGTGTCACGGATACCAGTCAGACGCCTAGTCTGGTCGCGTGCTCTACCGATAACTTCTCGGTGCGGCCGTCTGCGGTGACCTTGGTGACCGCAGCTTCGGCGGCTGCGCCTTCATCAACAGCCACGCCGCGCGTCAAAGCCGGAGGCAACTTTTCATTGCAAGCGACCACCAGCACAGGAACCAACTATGCCGGCACCTTGACTTTGGATACCACCGTAGCCCCACCCGCCGCCGTCAAGATGACGGCCCAGACCACGGCGCAGGATACCTCCCAGGCATCCGGCGGAGTGGTGGGAACCCTCAGCCCAGCAACCCTGATAGGTAATGCGGCTGCGATCAATGCCACTTACTCCGAGGTCGGCTACCTGTATTTGGCGCCGGGCGCATACCGTGACGATACCTATACAGCAGTGGACAGTGGTACCGGAGATTGCATCGTTGGCAGCTATGCGGACACCCTGCCTGCGCTGCCAGCGGCACAGCAATACGGGTGCAGCATTGCCAACAAGACGTCAGTCACTTTGGGGCGCTTCATTCCGGACCATTTTGATACAACGGCGACCGGCACCCTGGCCTGCTCGGCAACGGCCGGAACCGTCGCGGTGACGCTTGGATCCACCGCAGTGACGGGTACGGGCACGTCGTTTCTGTCTGCCATCGCGCCCGGCAACACGATTCAACTTGGCGCGGTCGAATATCTTGTTGCAGCGGTCCCCGGCGCCACTTCTTTGACTTTGGCCACCCCCTATACCGGTGCGACTGCCAGCGGTCTGCCGGTTGTTTCCTGTCCAACCGGAGCAATGGTCTACTCCGGC
This sequence comes from uncultured Rhodoferax sp., assembly GCA_964569855.1. Classification (GTDB taxonomy): domain Bacteria; phylum Pseudomonadota; class Gammaproteobacteria; order Burkholderiales; family Burkholderiaceae_C; genus Allorhodoferax. The sequence goes on along the minus strand of CAZMXB010000003.1, from coordinate 50,020 downwards.
CAGGCCTTCAGCGCTTTGGTGACTGCCAAAAACCTGGCCGGCGCGACGACGCAAAACTACCGGGGCAAGTTTGCCAAGGCCGTGACTTTGAGCGCGGCGGCATCCAGAGGCGGTGCGGCGATTGCGACAACCGCGCCCGGCGGAACCATGACGGGGAGTGCCTTGGATACGAGTTTTACCAACGGTTCAAACGCCGCATCGCTGGCTACGCCCGTGTTTGCTTTTGCCACCGCCCCGACCTTGCCGACCAGTGTCTTTGTTCGGGCAACGGATCCCGACGGCGTCGTGTCGTTGCGCTCACCGGCTACGGCCTCGGTTGAAGGTGGCGTCAAAGTGGTCAGTGGCCGCATCCGGATACCGAACGCCTACGGTTCCGAGCGTTTGGCGCTCCCCATGACCGCTACCGTGCAGTACTACAGCGCGGGTGCCAATTGGCTGACCAGCCTGACTGACAACGTGACTTCGTTCAATACGAACCTGTCAACGGCTGGCGGCAATCTGGTGGCAACCGTGATTCAAGGGCCCATCGCGGGTGTGACGGTGACCACCCCCGGCGCAGGTGCCGTGGCCGCTGGTATCAGAACGTTTACGCTGACGGCTCCGCTCGTCGGCGGAAGTGTCGCCCTTCAGCTCAATGCCCCTGTTTACTTGCCAAACGCGAATGCCAGGGCGACGTTTGGTCTCTTTCGCAGCCCTCTCATCTACCGCCGCGAGAACTATTGACCTCAATTGGCATTGAAAACCGGGCAGACACAAAAAGCGATGCAATCGATGACATGATGCTGGAAGCAGCTATTAAAATGAGAGCGGTTATTTCCAATGTCCTTCCACCCATGTTAAAAGCCAGGCGTTTCACCTATCGACCATTCCTGCGGGATCGCACCTGAGCATGCGTTGGCCCTGGAAGCGCAAGTCCTCACAAGACCAGCTTGTTGTGTCATGGTCAGCGGGCGCCTGTGCGTATGTCAGGGCGCATCCAGGCGAACAAGGCCAGTTCGAGGTGCAGCAAATGGGGGTCGAGCGGCAAGGCGAAGACAGTCGGGAAAACTTTATACGGCGGCTACAGGCGCTGGGCCTCAAGGGAGGCGCGGTTCACGTCATGCTGCGCCCCGAGCAGTACCAACTGCTCCAGATTGATGCGCCGCCCGTCGCACCCGAAGAGTTGCGCGCCGCTGCCCGTTTTCAAATCCGGGAAATGGTTAACGTACACATCGACGACATCACCCTGGATGTGATGCAGGTGGGTGACGGACAGCAAAAAGGCGCCAGCCACCTGTTTGTGGTGGCAGCCAAAAGTGAAGTTGTCCGTGAGGTCATTGCCTTGGGTGATGCGCTCAACTGGAAGATTCCCGTAATAGACATAATGGAAACCGCCCAGCGCAACCTGCAAAGCACATTGGCCCGGGTTGATGGGCGTCTGGAACGGGCGGATGCAGCGCTGCTCATTTCGAATGAATCGCAGGCGGTATTGACGATCTGCGCCAATGAAGAGCTGTTTTTCACGCGCCGGCTGGATTTGCCGCAAGGCTTTCTGGCCATGGCGTGGGGCGGCACTCAAGACACCGTAGCGGACGTTGCCACCGATGCGTACACGCCCGTCAGTGAATATGTGCCAGAGTACGCCAACACGGGAGCCACTGGCCCCGTGACTTCAACGTCCAACATCGGCGATGCCGAGCGGGTCCAGCGGTTTTTGGTGGAGGTGCAGCGGTCTTTGGACTTGTGGGATCGCACCTGGTCCAGCATGCCGTTGAGCGGTCTGCGCGTGTACGCCGGACAGCGCTCTGCAGAGCTGGCCAACTGGCTGGGTCGTGAGATGGGCCAGACGGTCACCGCAATCAATCTCGAGGGCCAGTTTCCCGGGCTGCAATCGTTCCCGATGGCTGACCAGATCTATTGCCTGCCCCTGCTCGGTGTGCTGTTGCGCAGCGAAACCCGCAAACTCTAAGAGATTCAGATTCGTCAAACCGTACGCCCGCCATGCCCCAGCAAATCAACCTGTGCACGCCGATACTGCTGACGCAAAAACGTTACTTCTCGGCGCACACCATGGCCATTGCGTTGGGGGTTTTTGTGGTGTTGGGCGGTGGCTTGTGTGGCCTGTGGGTCTGGAACCTGAACCAGGCCAGTGAATCCATCAAGCGATCGCTGGCGGCACAGAAGCGCGAGGTCGAGACCCTTCAGGCCGCCGTCGAGCTCGGCCGTGCCAATGCTGCGCCGGTGGACCCCGCTTTGTTGGCCCTGCTTCAGGACCGGCGCAATGTGCTGGCCCAGCGCGAGAAGCTCAAACAAGCCTTGGCAGACGGCGTATTCCGCCCCGGTTGGGGGCATTCCGACCGTCTGACCTGGGTGGCGCGCAGCATTCCTGCACCGGTCTGGATTACCAGTGTGCGAATGGACGGATCCCGGTTTGAAGTGAGCGGTTTCACGCTGGAGCCCTCCGCGTTGAATGAATGGGTTGACAAACTGGCAGCCAGTCCCCTGATGCAGGGCTTGAGGCTGGCGACGGTCAAAGTGGAAAACACCTCTGTGGCACCGGTGATTGCCCCGGATGCCGTTGGGACTGCGGCGGCAGGCGCGGGAGGGCGTTCAACGTGGTCCTTTAATCTGGTCACGGTAGAGCCGTCACCGTCCAGTTTGGCAAAGCTGGTGCAACCCGCGGGGGCCAAACCGTGAAGCAACAATGGCAAAAACTCGCGCTTCGCATTGACGCCATGCAATTGCGGGAACGGGTTTTCATGTTCCTTGCCATCATCATTTGCTGTGTGGCTCTCGCAGACGCGGTGTGGTTGTCACCGGCGCAGCTGGCGCACAAACAAGTCACTCTTCAGCAGACCGCCCAGGGGGTCGAACTGCAGCGTTTGCGCGACGAACTCAAGACCGTGGAACAGCCGGTGGATGCCAGCAAAACCGTGCGGGAAGATATGGCGGCCACAAACCGGATGCTGGACGCAATCAATGCTGAAATCAAAGCGGTTGCCCCGCTGGCTGAGGGCGGACCTGCCATCGAACAAGCCCTGGTGCAATTCCTTCGTCGGCAGGACGGGCTGAATCTGCTGCGTACCAAAACCATTGACACAGCCCCACCCGCAGGTCCAACCACTCCAGGAACACAGCCTGCGCTGTCCCGCCGGGGTCTGGAACTCAGCGTGTCCGGCTCCTACGCCGATCTGGTGCAGTATGTGAGCACGCTGGAGACTGCGCTGCCCAGTCTGCGCTGGGGCGCGCTGGAGCTCAAGGCCAGCCAGCAAAGGGCCGAGATGATATTGCAGGTCTATGTTGTCGGGGTCCCGCCGTGAACCAGACGAGCCGTTACGTCGCGCTGGGCGCTTTCGCCCTCACGCTTGCGGGGCATGCCCTGGCGGCATCTGCGCAAGTGCTGCGCGACCCCACCGTAGCGCCGGGAGTGGCAGACGCGCCAGCGGGCGGCTCGCCGGCGGGTTTGGATGGCATGAGCGTGATTGTGCGGGATGGCCGCCCATTCCTGGTGGTCGGAACCCGGCTCTATGGACCGGGAGACCGGTTCGGGTCTGCGCGTGTAGTACGTATTTCCGAAACCGAGGTGGTCTTGCTCGAAGGCAACGAACGGGTTCGTGTGCCACGTTTCGCCGGCATAGAGCGCAAGACCGTTGTCGATCCGGTCCATTGCACACCCGTCAAACCTGTCAAACCCGCCAAACGCACATCAGCCCCCACGCCTGCCGTTGGTGCGTCGTCTGCTGCCTTGGCCGGGAGGCCTGTGCCAATCAAACCGTCCCGCGAGCACGCCCGCCCAAAGTCCTCGCCAGCCGCTGGTGCTCCGTGCGAAGATCGGCCATCGTGAATTCACGTCCATGACCAATAACACTGCCACCATGATCGAAAAGCTTCCAAGCGGTCCTTCGGACGCCGCCTCACCATTGCGCGCGTGGGCAGCAGCCGTAATCGGCTGCTTGCTGGGCACCACCCTGCTGGTCGGCTGCGCTGCGGATCGTCCTTTGCGCACCCCGGACGTGACCGAGACCCTGCGGGCAGAACTGGCACCCGTGAGCAAGGCGCCAAGCGCGGTGCCGGTGAATATCAGTGAGGCGCTGGCCGAGCCCGTGCCCAGGGTGGCGCCGGTGGTTGCCGAGCCACGGCTTGATTTGTTGGTCAACAATGCCCAGGCCCGCGAGGTGTTTCTGGCCATTGTGTCGGATACCCGCTACAGCATGTTGATGCATCCGGACGTGTCGGGTACCTTGTCGGTGACCTTACGCGGCGTGACGGTGACCGAAGCACTGGAAGCCATTCGTGATGTGTATGGTTATGACTTCAAGATCGAGGGCAGGCGTATCACGGTTTATGCGCCCACTCTGCAAACGCGGGTGTTCACCATCAACTACCCCCATGCGTTGCGCGTGGGCAGCAGCGAGCTGCGGGTTTCGTCCGGCGCAAGTGGCAATAGCAGCAATGGAAACAACGGCAGCAATGGCACCAATACAGGTGGGGCCGCAGGCACAGCGGGCGCGACCAGCAGCGGTGGCGCATTGAGCCAGCAGCAAGAGAGCAGCAGCGTATTGACCAACTCCCGAACCGATTTTTGGGCAGAACTGACCGATGCGGTGAAGGGCATGTTGGGTGGTGGCACCGGTCGAAACGTCATCACCAGCCCGCAAGCCGGGATAATGGCGGTGCGGGCCATGCCAGACGAGTTGCGCCAGGTCGCGCAGTTTTTAAAGGCGGCCCAGGTGGCCGTTGAGCGCCAAGTGATGCTGGAAGCGAAAATTGTCGAAGTCGAACTTCGGGATGGTTTTCAAAGCGGTATCGACTGGTCAGCATTGCGCAACGCGGGCAAGTACACGGGCGCAATGGGAAGTGTTGGCGGCGGAACTGCAAACAATGTGCTGATCAATGGGGTTACCTACAACGTGCCCGGGTTTCCCGCCGGTGCGAATTCTGCGTTGGTTGGCGCACAGTCCCTGCCAACCGCCGGTGGTGGCCTGTTTGGTTTGGCGCTGGCCACCGACGGATTCCAGGCGGTGCTGGGTTTTCTGGAGACGCGGGGCGACATCCAGATCCTGAGCAGTCCGCGTATCGCAACCATGAACAACCAGAAGGCCCTTTTGAAAGTCGGAACTGATGAGTTTTTTGTGACCGGTTTTTCCAGCGGCACATCAACCAACACTGCCACGACCGGCACGACAACCGGTAACGGGACCACGATCAATGTCGTCACGCCGGTGATTTCCTCGATGTTTTCAGGCATCGCACTGGATGTGACGCCGCAAATTGACGAAGGCAACAACATTACGCTGCATGTACGACCATCCGTTACCTCCATTACGGAAATCAGCAAGAAGTTGGGAGCGTCGGTCGGGGAATTGCCCCTTGCTTCCAGATCGGTCAACGAATCCGACACCATGGTACGCATTCAGGATGGCAATATCGTGGCGATTGGCGGTCTGATGCAGATTGAGTCCAGCCGCAAGGCGTCGGGTCTGCCCGGCACATCGGAGGTGCCGTTCTGGTCGTCGGTGCTGGGCAACAAGGTCAACTCGGGGCGCAAGAAAGAGCTTGTGGTGCTGATCAAGCCCACCATCATCCGCAGTGCCGAGGACTGGGAAGCCCAAACCAGGCGCACCCGTGCAGCGCTGGATGACATGGATACCACACGGGCGCGTGTCATACGAATGGATGGCAGCGTGCAGGAGCCAGAACCTGACGCTGCGCGGACGGCACGCTGATGTACCTGGGGCATTTTTCACTGCAGGAAGCCCCTTACTCAATCACGCCGGATTCGGCCTTTTTTTACCCGCATGAGGGAGCGCAGGCCGCGCTCAATACCTTGCTGGTTGCATTGCGCAGCGGTGAAGGGTTTCTGAAGATTGTGGGTGAAGTCGGGTGTGGCAAGACCGTGTTGTGCCGCCAGTTGCTCAAGACCCTGCAGGGTGAATGTGTGACGGCTTATATTCCCAACCCCGACATGGGCCCCGACGACCTGTTGATGGCACTGGCGTCCGAGCTCAATATCAAGCTGCTCCCACCGATGGGGCGCCACAGCGTGCTCAGCGCCTTGCGCGACTGTCTGTTGCACCATGCACAGGAGGGGAAATCGGTGGTGGTCTGTATCGATGAGGCCCAGGCCATTCCCTTGCGCACGGTGGAGAGCCTTCGGCTGCTGTCCAACCTGGAAACCGAAAAGCACAAGCTGATCCAACTGGTTTTGCTGGGCCAGCCCGAGCTCGATACCAAGCTGGCGAGACCGGAGATTCGGCAACTGATGCAACGCATTACGTTCAGCGAGTACTTGGGTCCCATGCCGGCGGATCGTGTGCCGACCTATCTGGCCCACCGCCTCGCCAAGGCTGCAGTCGACGGTCACACCGATATCCATGTATTTGACGCCGACGCGGCAAGCGCCATCGCCACCATCAGCGGCGGTGTTCCGCGCCTGATCAATGTTTTGGCCCACAAGTGTTTGATGCTGGCCTATGGTGAAGATGTACACCGGGTGACCCGAGCCCATGTGCGCCTGGCAGCCCGGGATACACCGGGTGTGGTGCCGCGCCGCCCCTGGTGGCGTCGGCTCTGGCCCTGGCACTGGGGTCGTGATGGGGCGCGGGCGTCGGGTCCCGCGCTGGCAGAGCCGATCAGGAGCAAGCTGTGAGTGTCATCAACAAAATGTTGCGCGATCTGGACCACCGCCAGGCAGCCCGCTCACCTTTGCCGATGGATGGCACGGTCGCATTGCCGTTGACGGCAAAGGGGGGACCGGCAATGGGCAGGCCAGTTTGGATGGGTCCACCGGCAGGGTCACAACCCAAGTCCCGGGCATGGCTGCTCGTGGGGTGTGGTGTGGCGGCTGTATTGGTGGCTGGGACGATCTGGTGGCAAACCAGCAACCGGCAAGGTGGTGGGCCCCCGGCGGCAGCTGAAAAGGCGGCAGCAGCGCCAGCCCCACAGACCCATATACCGGCGGTGTTGCCTGCGTCACCTTCAGCAGCACCCGCAGGCGTCGTCTTGCGCATGGATGACACCTTGACCGTGCATCGCGCGCTTCTCGCCAGCGTGGCAGTGCCAGCCCCCAAACCGGTGCCCAACACCACGGTCGCGATGGCGCCTGTGGTGCCGGTCCCGGCCGCTGCGCCCGCGTTGCCGGCCACGCCGGCAGAGCGTGGCGTCACGCGGTCGCCCCCGACCAATGCGGTGGCTGCCGCTTCTGCGGTGGTCGCGGCCTCCCGCCCCGTGGTTTCTGGCGTACCGCCCGAGCCTATACCCCGCATTCAGCGCCAGCAGCAAGCCGGTGGTGATGCCCTGGCGCAGGCCCTAAACCTCTGGAATTCCGGCTCGCGGGATGCCGCCCTGGAACTGATGCAGCAATCCTTGGCGGTTGCAGAGCGTTCGGCCAGGACCGACCCCGGCCCCGCCACCGTAGCGCTACTGACGCCTTTGGTGCGAGAGATGGCGCGCATGCAGTTGAGCGAGGGACGTTATGGCGCGGTCTGGGAAATGTTGGCCCGACTTGAGCCGTTTCTCGGTGCGCAGGCCGCTGACCTGTGGGCGATCCGTGCCAACGCGGCGCAGCGCCTGGGCCGGCACCAGGACAGCGTGCACGCCTATATGGTTGCTTTGCAGTCACGCCCTGAAGAGCAACGCTGGCTGTTGGGGTCCGCCGTTTCGCTTGCGGCTCTGGGAAAAACCACTGCCGCCGCCGAGATGGCAGACAAGGCCCGCGCGATAGCCCCTGTCAGCAAGGAAATCGCGGCCTATTTGCGCCAGAATGGCGTAACGCTTAGAGACTAATACGCTTACAGCCCTCGCAGAACATGCGCAGAGCGCTACTATTTATATAGCAAATTTGCGAATACCCGAGTCTGGTGCCTTATCGGGTCAGCGCTCGCCTGTACTGCATGGCTTCGGCCAAATGGGCGACCTGGGTGTGTTGCGACCCGGCCAAGTCGGCAATGGTGCGCGCCACTTTTAGCGCCCGGTGGGTGCTGCGGGCAGACCAGCCCAAACGGCTCGCCGCCACGTTCAGGAACTTCGCCGCGTCGCCGTCGAGCTGGATGTGTTGCTCGATGGCCTGGCCCTGCAGGGCCATATTGGTGCAGCCCTGGCGTTCAACGGCACGGTTGCGTGCCCGGGTGCAGCGCTCGCGAATTGGTTCGGTTGCTTCGCCTGCAGCAGCATTTAGCAAATCGGCATTGGGCAGGCTGGGGACGTCGACATGCAGGTCGATCCGGTCCATCAACGGCCCGCTCAACTTGGACTGGTAACGGTGAATCTGATCGGGCGTGCAGCGGCAACTGTGGGTACTGGAACCCAGGTAACCACAGGGGCAGGGGTTCATGGCGCCCACCAGCTGGAAGCGCGCCGGAAATTCCGCCCGCTGTGCGGCACGTGAAATCGTGATGCAACCGGTTTCCAGCGGTTCGCGCAGGGCTTCAAGCGCGGCCCTTGGGAACTCGGGCAGCTCGTCCAGAAACAGGACACCGTGGTGCGCCAGCGAAATTTCACCGGGTCGCGGCGGTGAACCGCCGCCCACCAGCGCAACGGCGCTGGCCGAGTGGTGCGGACTGCAGGTTGGGCGCTGTCCCCAGTTCTCCATGGCAAATCGCCCGCTGAGACTGCCGATGGCCGCACTCTGCAAGGCCTCGTCGCAGGACATCGGGGGCAATAATCCGGCGAAGCGTTGCGCCAGCATGGACTTGCCAGAACCGGGCGGGCCGGTCAACAGCAGGCTGTGGCCACCAGCCGCGGCAATTTCCATGGCGCGCTTGGCGCCGGCCTGGCCTTTGACGTCTGCCATGTCCAGTGCTGGCGCTCTTGATGCCGGCACCGTGGACTCAACGCGCGACCATCCGTCACCTGGGGTTGGCAGCGCGGCGTCTGCGCCTATCGCTTCGGGTGACGTGCCTGCCGGAACAAACTGGCGCACCACATCGAGCAAATGGCAAGCCCGATATACCTGTGAGCCCGGCACCAACGCCGCCTCTTCGGCATTTCCCGGTGGCAACACCAAACGGATTGCCGTATCTCCGCCGTGCAAAGCCAGCGCCATGGCCAGCGCTCCGCGCACCGGATGCAGAGCGCCCGTCAACGACAGTTCTCCTGCGAACTCATGGTGGGTCAGCAAGCTGCCGTCGATCTGGCCACTGGCAGCCAGAATGCCCAGTGCAATCGGGAGGTCCAGCCGCCCGGAGTCCTTTGGTAGATCGGCTGGCGCCAGGTTGACGGTAATGCGCTGGTTGTGTGGAAATTGCAGACCCGCGTTCTGGATCGCACAGCGCACCCGCTCGCGTGCCTCCTTGACCTCGACATCTGCAAGCCCGACCAGGGTGAAGCTCGGCAGGCCGTTGGCCAGGTGCACCTCAACGGTGACCCGTGCCGCTTCAAGTCCGCGCAACGCACGACTTTGCACCAAAGACAAGCCCATTTAAAGGTCTCCCAATTATGTGCGCACTGCCATGGATCGGCACTGCAACAGTGCACCAAACAAGTGCAAGCTGGATATCTATACAGTTATCATAACGCCAATGGTGCCGATGTGGTGAACAAAGTGTTAGTTGGCAGCATGGGCGAGGTTTGGCATGCATCCTGCTTAACAGGAGTATCCCCCAACCCATCGGAGTTAACCATGAGCATCACCACCAAATCCATCCTCGCATTGGCAGCTGCACTCGCTGGCACCGCTGCCATGGCGCAAGCTGCAGCGCCTGCACCGGAGTCCACACTCAGCTTCAATGTTGGTGTGGTCAGCGACTACCGTTTCCGCAGCGTGGCGCAGACTTCTTTCAAGCCGGCCTTGCAGGCAGGTGTCGACTATTCGCACGCCAGCGGCTTCTATTTGGGCGCCTGGGCGTCCAATGTCAACTGGATCAAGGACTATGTTGGTGCATCGGAAGGCAGCATGGAAGTTGACCTGTACGGTGGTTACAAAGGCGAAATCACTGCAGGCCTGACTTATGACATCGGCGTGATCACTTACCAGTATCCCGGCAATACAGCGGACCGCGTGCTGGTCAATGCCAATACCACCGAGTTGTATGGCGCGCTGAGCTTTGGCATCGTGACTGCCAAGTACAGCCAGAGCACCGGCAACTTTATTGCCAACCCCAACAGCTCGGGCAGCGCTTACCTCGAACTGGCAGCCAATATTGATCTGGGCAATGGTTTCACGCTGACCCCGCACGTGGGTCGCCAAACCATTCCCAACCAGGGTGGTGCCGGTGACTACACCGATTTCTCCCTGACGTTGGGCAAAGACTTTGGTGGCGGTTTGTCAGGCACCGTCGCAGCGTACACAACAGATGCCAAAGATGCGTTCTACAAGGTTGCCGGCTACGACAACCTGGGCAAGAACGGTGTTTCGGTCGGTCTGAAGTACAGCTTCTGATTGCGTCCACTACTTCCAAGGAAACACTATGAAACTCGTAACGGCGATTATCAAACCGTTCAAGCTTGACGAGGTCCGTGAGGCCTTGTCCAGCATGGGCGTGCAAGGCATTACGGTCACCGAAGTCAAGGGCTTCGGCAGGCAGAAAGGGCATACAGAACTGTACCGAGGCGCAGAGTATGTGGTCGATTTTCTGCCCAAGGTCAAGATTGAAGCTGCGATTGATGACGCGCTGGTGGAGCGCGTCATTGAGACCATTGAAGGTGCGGCGCGCACCGGCAAGATTGGCGATGGAAAAATATTCGTGTACGACCTCGAGCAGGTTGTTCGCATCCGCACCGGCGAAACCGGTAAAGAAGCTTTGTGATTGGACCTACCATGAAAAAACTACTTCTATCCCTCGCGCTTGGCTTGGGCATCCTGACGTCGGGTTCATTGACATTGGCGCAGACCGCCGCTCCCGCCGCCGCTGCGCCCGCAGCCACGGCATCGGCTGAAGCAGCACCCGCAGCGAGCGCCGCTGCGCCTGCGGCAGCAACTGCGGCTCCTGCCGTCGCAGCACAGGCAGCCCCGGCTGCTGCCCCCGTTCCCGTGCCCAACAAAGGCGACACCGCCTGGATGATGGTCTCTACCCTGCTGGTCATCCTGATGACCGTTCCGGGGCTGGCCCTTTTCTACGGTGGTTTGGTCCGCAGCAAAAACATGCTGTCGGTGCTGATGCAGGTCATGGTCACCTTCTCGATGATTGTGGTGCTGTGGTTCATTTACGGCTACAGCCTGGCGTTTACCGAAGGCAACCAGTTCATCGGCGGGTTTGACCGGCTGTTCATGAGTGGCGTCTGGGACAACGTGGCTGGCACCTTTGCCAACGCGGCCACGTTCAGCAAGGGTGTCTACATTCCGGAAATCGTGTTTGCCGCCTTTCAGGCCACGTTTGCCGGCATCACCTGCACGCTGATCGTCGGCGCCTTCGCCGAGCGCATCAAGTTCTCTGCAGTGTTGGCCTTCATGGTGTTGTGGTTCACGTTCTCCTACGCACCCATGGCCCACATGGTGTGGTTCTGGATGGGGCCTGACGCATACGCCTCCAAGGAAGTGGCAGACGCCATGACCGCCAAGGCCGGTATGTTGTGGCAATGGGGTGCGTTGGACTTCGCCGGTGGTACCGTGGTGCACATCAATGCGGCCGTCGCTGGTCTGGTGGGGGCCTTCTTCATCGGCAAGCGCATCGGATACGGCAAGGAAGCTATGGCTCCCCACAGCCTGACACTGACCATGGTTGGTGCCGCCCTGCTGTGGGTGGGCTGGTTCGGTTTCAACGCCGGCTCTGCACTGGAAGCCAACGGCTTCGCCGCCCTGGCCTTTATCAACACCTTTGGCGCTACGGCAGCTGCTGTGTTGACATGGTGTATCGGTGAAGCGATGGTCAAAGGCAAGGCCTCCATGCTGGGTGCAGCATCCGGCGCCGTGGCCGGCCTGGTGGCCATAACGCCAGCGGCCGGTAACGTCGGCATCGGTGGCGGTCTGATCATTGGTCTTCTGGCTGGTTTTGCTGGCCTGTGGGGCGTGACCGGTCTGAAGAAAATGCTGGGCGCAGATGATTCGCTGGATGTTTTTGGCGTACACGGTGTCTGCGGCATCCTGGGTGCCCTGTTGACCGGTGTGTTTGCCTCTCCTTCCTTGGGTGGCCCCAGCGCCATGGGCGACTGGGTCACAGCGACCATGATCCCCGCAGCGGATTACTCCATCGCTGGCCAGGTCTGGATCCAGGCCAAGGCGGTTGGCGTCACTGTGCTCTGGTCCGGTATTGTCTCTGCCATTGCCTACTTCATCGTTGACAAGACCATCGGTCTGCGTGTCAGCGAAGAAAATGAACGTGAGGGTCTGGACATCACCTCGCACGGCGAGACGGCATACAGTCGGTAAGCAAAGCAGACGGCGCCACATGCCGTCTGGTCACGTGCTTCCCTGAACGCACACGGCCCGAAAGACTAGTGTCTCTCGGGCCGTTTTGTTTGTGCAAAAAAGTCAGGATTGCGTCAAGTGCCAAAGCGGCTGTCCACACCCTTTTCCTTCATCCTGCGTTCCAGCTCCTGGTCTTCCAGTTCCCGCTTGCGCTGCGCCTGTTTGACACGTTCGGCCTCGCGCAGGGCTTCCAATTCCTCAGGTGTCGGTTCCTTGTCAAAGGATAAGGTGGGGCCGCTGGCGGTTGGCGGCTCACCACGTTTGCTTTTGAGCTTCATTGCCAGGCGCAGTTCGTTGGCCGAGTCGGCATTGCGCAGTGCCTCTTCGTAGCCGATGTGCCCTTCGTTGTACAACTCAAACAAGGCCCAATCAAAGGTGCGCATCCCCAATTCGCGCGACTTCTCCATCAAGGCCTTGATTTCCCCGAAGGCGCCCTTGAAGATCCGCTCGGCGATGGTCGGTGTGTTGAGCAGGATTTCGATCGCCGCCTTGCGCCCCTTGCCATCCTCGGTACGTACCAGCCGCTGGGAGACGATGGAACGCAAATTGGCCGACAAATCCATCAGCAACTGGTTGCGACGCTCCTCCGGAAAGAAATTGATGATGCGGTCAATCGCCTGATTGGCACTGTTGGCATGCAGGGTGCCCAGGCACAGGTGACCGGTTTCCGCAAAGGCAATGGCGTGCTCCATGGTCTCGGGGTCACGAATTTCGCCGATCAGAATCACGTCGGGCGCCTGGCGCAGCGTATTTTTCAACGCGTGGTGCCAGGAGTGGGTGTCGACACCGACCTCGCGGTGGCTGATCAGCGACTTCTTGGAGACGTGGACATATTCCACCGGATCTTCCACCGTGATGATGTGACCGGCTGACTGGCTATTTCGGTAATCGATCAGGGCTGCCAGTGTGGTTGACTTGCCCGAGCCCGTGCCCCCTACGACCAGCACCAGACCGCGTTTGTTCATGATCACGTCTTTGAGCACCGGCGGCAGGTCCAGCTTTTCAAAATTCGGTATTTCCGAGGCAATGGTGCGCACTACCATGGCGACGTTTTGCTGCTGCACATACACGTTGACCCGAAAGCGCGAGACGCCGGGTATGGAGATCGCAAAGTTGCACTCCATTTCCTTGGCGAATTCTTCACGCTGGCGCTCATTCATCAGCGCGTTGGCCAGCACCCGCGTCACTTCGCCACTGAGTTTTTGGCCCGACAGGGGCTGCATTGCACCGTGCGACTTCATGCTCGGCGGAAAGTCGTGTGAGATAAACAGGTCGGAGCCACCGGCCTGACTCATCGCCGCCAGCAGCTTGTGCATGTAGGCGCGTGCTTGTTCTTCATTGAGGGTTGTAGCCATGCGCCAAGTATCTTCTGCATCTTTTCAATGGTCAAGGCAACGGGCGCTTGGCGCAAGCCAGTGGCGGCGATGAAAATAGTTGTGGGTACGGACGGGTTGCCTGTTCCGCGCGGTGCACAATTTCCACTGATCCGTTTTACAGGTACACAACTATGCCAACTTCCCTGAGCCTGCACGCAACTGACTTGCAACCTAAATCCGGCCCCGCAGCGACCGAGCATCTGCAATGAACTGGAAGGCGGTAAGCCCTGCGACCTTTGAGCTGGGTGAGTCGCCGTTCTGGCACCCCACCGAACAAACCCTGTACTGGGTGGACATCGCGGGCAAAAAAGTCCTGCGCGCCAACGTCTATATGGGAACGGTGGAAAGCTGGGAGATGCCCAGTGAGCCTGGCTGCATTGCCCCGGCAGCCACCGGTGGTCTGGCCATTGCGTTGCGGCACGGCGTCTTTCGTGCCCGGGACTGGCGCGGTGCGCTGGAGCCCATCACCACCTTGCCCTACGACACCGCGACCGTTCGCGCCAACGACGGCAAGTGCGACGCTTTGGGCCGTTTCTGGGTGGGCACTATCGACGAGCCCAAAGCCCGTCGGGCCGCCGCACTCTATTCGATTGACTGCCGCGGTGGTCGCGCTCCCGAGGTGATCTGCCACGCGGGTGATGCGCTGACCGGCAATGGCCTGGCCTGGAGCCCCGATGGTCACACCGCCTATTGGGCCGACACACCCAGCCATGTCGTTCACGCCTGGGACTATGACCTGCAAGCCAATGCGTTGAGTGCACACCGCATCTTTCAGCAGTTGCCGCCCAAGCCCGCCGCTTGGCAATGGGATGCGCCCAAAGGTAACGGCCAGACCACCTACGGTGGTCGCCCGGACGGCGCAGCGGTCGATGCGCTGGGCAACTATTTCGTCGCCATGTATGAGGGCCAGCGCATCTGCCAATTTGCGCCCGACGGCCGCATGCTGGCGGAGTACCCGGTTCCAGCCCAGTGTCCCACCATGCCCTGTTTCGGCGGCGAGGACCTCAAAACACTCTATGTCACCACGGCGCGCCATGGGCGCAGCGCGGCAGAACTTGCGGCGTTTCCGCTGTCGGGGTGTGTCTTCTCAATGCGACTGGACGTGCCCGGTTTGCCGGTCAACTTCTTCGCTGGTTGAAGTGCGCGCGCCCGGACTCGTACGCGACGCGACAAGCGTGGGGGCTACGTTCTGGCGCCGCCGGGCCGCCCCAAGGCGCTAGCGCCCCCTTTGGGGGCAGCGCAGTACGCGACGCGACAAGCGTGGGGGCTAGTTTCTTATTCTTCCAGCGGCGCCTGCGCGGCCCGGATGGTTTCGCGTCCGTTGCGATCCTTGACGCGGCCCAACTCGGTGTCCAGCAGGCGCGTGAGTTTTTCGACCGCCGCAGTGAAGGCGCCAGCCATCTTGTCGGCGTCGGCAGTGACGGACACCGGCTGGCGACCCGCCAGCCGCGCTTCCAGCCGGCAGCGTTTGTCGTTCACGCCAGACTTTCCGCCATCCAGATTGGTCAGAAAAACTTCCAAACGGGTCAGATTTTCCTGAAAGCGGGCCAGCCGTGTGCCGGCTTCAGTTTGCACCCACTGGACCAGGGATTCGCCACCTTGAATGTGGTCGTCAGTATGGACTTGTACTTGCATGTTGAATCTCTCCAGGTTTGAAATCGGCAAGGTGGCAAAGGGGCCACCTCATGCACAGACTCTATTACACGCCAAGCCGAACGACGGTGTAGTGGCGCACCCACAGTCACGCAGGGCATGTTTGATGTCGCTCAAGGCTGCATCAATTTTTTCGCCAAGTGGCTTCAAAAAATTCACGCCGCGCCCGCCGCGCCCCCGCTACCATGCGATGCATGCAAACCATGGAATCTTCGCTTCACCAGATCACCGACCGCGTCCGCGCCGCAGCGACCGACGGTACTCCCCTGCGCATCCGTGGCGGCGGCACCAAGGACTTTTATGGCAATCGCCTGGAAGGCGAGCCGCTGGACACCGGTGGCCTGTCCGGCATTTTGAGTTATGAGCCCACCGAACTGGTCGTCACCGTGGGTGCCGGAACGAAGCTGGCCGAGCTGGAAGCCCTGCTGGCCGAGCGCGGTCAGTGCCTGCCCTTCTAGCCGCCCCATCGTCCCCGGCCATCGTCCTGCACCGCCGCAGGGAGCGCAGCGACCGTAGGTGGCATGGTCGCATCCGGCCTGAGTGGCCCGGCCCGCGCCAGCACCGGCGCGGTGCGCGAATACGTGCTGGGCCTGCACATGGTCAATGGTCTTGGTGAGGAACTGGTCTTTGGCGGCCAGGTCATGAAGAATGTGGCTGGTTATGACGTGTCCCGCATGATGGTGGGCAGCATGGGCACACTTGGGTTGATCACCGAGGTCTCGCTCAAGGTGTTGCCGGTGGCGCCGTTGGAGGCCACGCTGGTGTTTGCGCTGGACCAGGCCACTGCACTGGAATGCCTGCACCGCTGGGGCGGCCAGCCGCTGCCCCTCAATGCCAGTTGTTGGGTACGCGACGCCAGCGCCAGCCCGACTGGCCAGGACCTGTTGTTTGTGCGCCTGCGCGGCGCCGCGGCGGCGGTGGACGCCGCAGCCGGCAAGATGCTGGCCGAAGTCGCTGGCCAGCGCATGGACAACGCCCAGGCCCAGGCCGATTGGGCGCTGTGCCGCAACCAACAGTTACCGTTCTTCACCCGTCCGGACGACCCGAATCTGGCCCTGTGGCGCCTGAGCGTGGCACAAACCGCGCCGGTGCTGGATCTGCCGTCAAGCCCGCTGATCGAGTGGCACGGCGGCCTGCGCTGGCTATGGGCGCCTCTAGCGGCAGGCCCCGCGCTGCAGGCCCAGGCTGGCGCACACGGCGGAAGTGCTACTGTTTTTGTAGCGCCTGGCGCAGATTTCACGAGGGCTGGAGGCCAATTTTGCATGCATGATCCGGCGCTGATGGCGATTCAGCAGCGCCTCAAGGCCAGCCTGGACCCCAAAGGCATCTTCAACCCCGGCCGTCTGTTTGACGCCTGGTAATTCGGTCTACACGACTCTTGACCCATGCAAACCACGCTTGCCCCGCAATACCAGAACACGCCGGACGGCATGGCCGCAGAGGCCATCCTGCGCAAGTGTGTGCACTGCGGCTTCTGCACCGCTACCTGCCCGACCTACCAGTTACTGGGTGACGAGCTGGACGGGCCCCGCGGCCGCATTTACCTGATGAAGCAGGTACTCGAAGGCCAGGAACCCACCCGCAAGACGCAACTGCACCTGGACCGCTGCACCACCTGCCGCAACTGCGAAAGCACCTGCCCCAGCGGGGTGGACTATGGGCACCTGCTGGACATCGGCCGCAAGCTGGTCGATGCCAAGGTGCCACGCCCCGCGACCGAGCGCGCCGTGCGCTGGGCGCTGAAGGAAGGTATTCCCTCACCCCTGTTCGGTCCGGCCATGGCGCTGGGCCAACTGGTGCGCCCGTTGATGCCCGCCGCGTTAAAAGCCAAGGTGCCCCCCAAACAGGACGCTGGCGCCTGGCCCACGCGCACCCATGCGCGCAAGGTGCTGATGCTGGCCGGCTGCGCCCAGCCCGCCATGGGCCCTAACATCAACAGCGCCACCGCCCGTGTGCTCGACGTAGTGGGCATCCAGACCGTGGTCGCAGCCAAGGCCGGCTGCTGCGGCGCGGTCAAGTTCCATCTAAACGACCAAAATGGTGGCAAAGACGAGATGCGCGCCAACATTGACGCCTGGTGGCCCCTGGTGCAAGATGCTGCGGGTGGCGTCGAAGCGATTGTGATGAACGCCTCCGGCTGTGGCGTCACGGTCAAGGAATACGGCCACATCCTGCAGGACGACCCCGTCTATGCGTCCAGGGCTGCCCGCATCAGCGCGCTGACCTGCGACCTGAGCGAGTTGTTGCCCATCATTGTGCAGGCCCTGCAGGCAGGGGGCACGGCGCTGACGCAGCGCATCCGCAGCCACGCGCCCAAGCTGGCCTTTCATCCACCCTGCAGCTTGCAACATGGTCAAAAGCTAAAGGGTGGCGTGGAGCAAAACCTGGGTGCGCTGGGTTTTGACATCCGTACTGCCCTCACCGAGAGCCACCTGTGCTGCGGCTCGGCAGGCACCTTCAGTGTGTTGCACCCCAAAATGGCCTACGCGTTGCGGGACCGCAAACTGGGCCATCTGGCGGAGTTGGAACAGGAAGTCATTGTCTCGGCCAACATCGGCTGCATCACGCACCTGCAAAGCGGCACTGCGACACCGGTGCGCCACTGGGTCGAAGTGCTGGACGAGGCGCTGCGTTCAAAGCCCTGACGGTGCGCGCGCGGCCGCAGCGACGGGCGTATAGCCCGCCATGAAAGCCTCAAAGTCCGTGGCCGCCATAGGGCGGGCGTAAAGATAACCCTGCACGAAATCGCACTCCACTGAAGCCAGTAAATCGCGCTGCCCGGTGGTTTCCACGCCCTCGGCAATCACCTGCATGCCCAGCGCATGCGCCATGGCGATGATGGCCTTGCACAGCGCCAGATCGGTGGAGCCCGCGCTCAGGTTGCGCACAAACGACTGGTCGATCTTGATCAGGTCGATGTCAAATTTTTGCAGGTAGGACAGCGACGAATAGCCGGTGCCAAAGTCGTCCAGACAGACCCGAATCCCGGCGCTGCGCAGCGCCTGCAGCGTGTTGGCCACGTTGGCGCTGGTGTTGAGCAGCAGGCCCTCGGTGATTTCCACCACGATGCAGTCGCCGGTCAGACCCTGTTCTGCCAGCAGTGCTGCCCACGTGGTGCGACCGGCCCCGTCATGGTGGAACTGCACCGGGGATTTGTTGACACTGATCTGGAACTCTGGCGCCAGAGTCATGCGCCAGGCCTGCACCTGCCGGGCCGCCTGCCGGAACACCCAGTCCCCAATGTCGACAATGAGTCCGCTGGATTCTGCAATCGGGATGAACGTGGCCGGGCTGACCAGACCGCGCACCGGGTGGTCCCAGCGGATCAGCGCTTCGGCCTTGTGGATCGTCCCGGTCGCCAGCGCAATGACGGGCTGGTAGACGACGCGCAATTGGTTTTCCGCCAGGGCCGTGCGCAGATCACCCGCCAGGCGCACGCGGGTTTGCGCCGCCTCCTGTAGCGCGGGGGTGAAGAAGCTGAAGCGGTTGCGCCCGGCACCCTTGGCCACATACAGAGCCTGGTCTGCCGCCTTGAGCAGGTCTTCAATGTGGCTGACGTCTACCGGGAATATGGTGATGCCAATGCTGGCCGACACAAACACCTGCTCATTGCCGAGCTGGAACACCTGACCCAGCGCGTGCAGGATTTTCTGCAGGGTCCCTTCCAGGTGGTCACTGTTGGGCAGCTCCGCCAGGATCACCGTGAACTCATCACCGCCCATGCGGGCCACCGTGTCGGATTGGCGCACGCTGGCCTGGATGCGCCGCCCGGCCTCGACCAGCAGCAGGTCGCCCTGGTCATGGCCCAGGGTATCGTTAACCTCCTTGAAGTGGTCCAGGTCGATCAGCAGCAGGGCGAGTTGCAGGCCGTCGCGGTTGCATTTTTTGATTTCCTGCTCCAGACGGTCGCGCAGCATGCGCCGGTTAGGCAGTCCGGTCAGCGCGTCGTAATACGCCTGCTGGCGGATCAGCGCCTCCGACGCCTTGCGCAGCGAAATGTCGGTATAGGTGCCAATCATGCGCAGCGGCTTGCCGGCGTCGTCGCGGGCGATGACCATGCCGCGGCTCAGCACCCACTTCCAGCTGCCATCCTTGCACAGAATGCGCCGCTCGCCCTGGTAGGTGGGTGTGCTTCCGGCGAAGTGGTCATCGCGGGCCTTTCGCATGGGCATGACATCATCCGGGTGGGTGCGCCCGTCAAGCTCTACCGCCAGGCTGTCAAGCTCATTGCTGTCATAGCCGAGCATTTGCAGCAGACGCGGCGACAAGAACTCCTGGCCGCTCTGGATGTACCAGTCCCACACACCATCACCGGCGCTCTCCAGCGCCAGTTTCCAGCGCTCCTCGCTTTCCCTGATCGAGGCTTCCGCCAGCTTTTGTTCCGTGATGTCCTGCAGCACCGAAGTCCGCTTCCTGGGGCGACCCTGTTCCCAGGTGGTGGTGCCCATCAGGCGAACCCAGATCAGGCGACCCGTTGCCGTCACCATTTCCAGCTCCATGTCATGGCTGGTTTCGGTGGTGTTCGGGTCCGCAGGCTTGATCGGCTTGATCTTCTCCTGCGCCTCAAGGGTAAAAAAGCGCAATGTCGAGGCCAGATCGCCGGGCGTGAATTCTTTTGGCGACAGTTCCAGCATCCGGTAGACGCCGTCGGTCCAGAACACCGACCCCGTGACAAAGTCGCGTTCCCAGCCACCCACGCGGGCAATGCTCTGTGTGGCGTCGAGCAATTGGTTCAGGCGCACGCGTGCCGCCTCCGCCACAAAATAATCGGTGACGTCGGCGTAGGTGCGGACCAGGCCGCCGCCAGGCAGGTTCTGGGTGCGTATTTCCAGTGTGCGCCCGGACCGGGTCACGCGCAAAAAGTGGTTGGGCAGCCCGTTCACCGTCCCATTGGCGGCATCGATCATGTGTTGGCGAGCCGGTGTGTCCACCAACTCGGCGCCGGGACCAAAGTCGCCGCGCTCCAGTTGGTAACGAATCATTTCATTGATGGTGGGGCGCCCGGCGAGCAAACTTTCGGGCAGATCGAGTAACTCACAGACCCGGGTGTTGAATTTGCGTATCCGGCCATCAGCGTCCACCAGCAAGATGCCCTGGCTGATGCTGGTCAGTGTGGTTTCCAGCGCCTGGGTGTTCTCCAGCAGCTGTGCATTGACGGCCAGCAACTTCTCTTCCGCGCGTTTGCGGGCAGAGATGTCGGTGTGGGTTCCAATCATCCGCAAGGGGTTGCCGAGGGGGTCGCGTTGAACCACCGTCCCGCGCGTCACAATCCACTTCCAGGAGCCGTCCTTGCAGCGCATTCTGAGGTCCACGGCATACTGCGCAATCTGGCCGTTGGCATAGCTCAGGGCCGCGGTCTGCACCCGATCCAGATCGTCCGGGTGCACCAGGTTCACAAAGTCCTGGTAACCGTTGCGAAGTTCCCCGGCGGCAAAACCCAGCATTTCTTCCCAGTGCCGCGAATGGGTTTGCTCCCCGGTTGCCACATTCCAGTCCCACACGCCAACCCCCGAGCCTTCCAGAGCCAGTTTCCAGGGGTTCTCTGCCGCTGCGGGTGATTTCAGGGTTTCGTCTTTCACAACTGGCAGTATCCCATGGCCCCTGGCCAGGTCATAGCCGCGCCGACAAGGTCAGGTAAACGCTGCGCGGCGCTCCCGGCAACAAGGTCTGGTGGGTACCCAAGCGGTCGGAGTTCGAGAAGTCATTGCTTCCCAAAGTTGCCACATAGCTGGCATTGCCCAGGTTGGAGATGGTGGCGCGCAGGTTGATGTCCGAGAGCTGGCCCCAAGTTTTCAACCGGTAGCCGGCGCCCAGATTGAACAGCGTCCGCGCCGGCACCGAAGCGTCGTTCAGGTAGGTGTAGTAACGCTGGGCCATGTAGTCCGCCTCCAGGCTGGCAAACCAGCGGCCGTCGTCATAGCCCAAGGTGGACTTGAACAGGGTCCGTGGTGTGTCAACCACCTGTTTGCCAGATGTGGCAACCCAAACGCCGTCACTCTGGACGTCGTCCTGGTAGGTTGAGCTGCTGTGACTGGCACTGCTGTACCAGAAAACGCCCGGCGCCAAACGCAATGACAAGGCCGCCTCCAGCCCCGTGCTGTCCACGCTGCCCACGTTGGACAACACCATGGGATTGCCAACGATTCCCGCGCCCGGTTGAACTGCCAACAGGCGATTGTGAAACCGCACACGGTAGGCGGTCAGCGTGCCCTGGTAATGCGGACCCTGGGTGCGCCAGCCGCCTTCCAGGGTTTCCGAAGTCTCGGGCTGGAGGGTGTCCTTGATGGCCGCAAAGCCCGAATCGGTTGTCGCGAAAGGTGCCGCGCCCGTGGCAGTCCCGGCAAAAGCGCGCATATTGCGTGCAGCGCTGGCAAAGAGTTCGTCGCCTGGTGAAAGCTGGTAGGTCAGGCCCAGTTGCGGCAGAAAATTGCTCTGCGCAACGATGCTGCCGGACGGCTTGCCGGTGCCGGACTCCAATACGCCATCAATGCTGACGCGCAGCGCCTTGATCCCGGCCGCCAGGGTCAAGTTTGGCAGTACAGCAAAACTGTCGGAGACCGAAAGCTGGTCGGTCTGCAAATTGAAACGGTATTGCCAAACCGTAGCAAAAGGGCCCACCGGGTAGTCATAGGGGCTGGGCACCTGGGTGGGCGAGATTGCGTAGAAGCGCCGCGCAGGCTGGTACACATTGTTTTCGTGCCAATAGCCCAGCTTGAATTGGTGCCGGTCGGCCGCGAAGTCGAGCACAGAGACCAAGCCACCGCGCTGAATGTCATATTCAGTGGTGCGCAGGGACAAGGGTGTGCCGTCAGGCGAGGGTGTGTAGGGCGTGTACCACAGACCGCTGCCCCGGTTGCCATGCCGGTACAGCGTGGCCTTGAGGCGCGTGGTGTCGGACAGGCGGGTGTCCCAGGTGGCGGCGCCCAGTTGGTCATCACGCAGACCGGCTCCGGCATAGTAAGCATCATCACATTGGCTGACATAGACGCTTGTGCCGTTGCCACAAAGGGTGCGCGAGGCCGACAGGGCGGCGCCCAGGTCGGGATAGAAATTGTCCCAGCGGTCACCCAGGCGCTGAATCATCTCCAGCGACAGGTCCTGAAAGTCCATTTCACGCCGCTCGGAGGTATTGATAAAGGCAGAGAAGCGGTTGTCCGACCATTCCTTGACGAACTTCAGGTTCCACTGCGTCTGGGTTTGCTCGCCAGTGCCTTTCCATTTGGCGGCCCGTTGTTGGGTGTAGCTGGCATACCATTGCCCAACGGCAGTGTCGCCAGAGTCCAGCCGGAAGAATTGACGTTGGTGGTGGTCGCTGCCCGCAGATTCCTGGACCTGCAGTCCAAAAGCCTTCAGAGGATTGCCGGAATAGAACTGCAAGGTTCCACCCAGGTTGCTGGAAGAGGCGGTTTCCAGTGCGCCAGAGCCTTGGGATAAAAAGGCGCGGGCCACGTTTTCGCTGGAGATGGCCCGGCTGATATGCAGGCCGTTGTAGTTGGCATACGACATATCGCCCAGGGGCACATCGTCGAGCGTGAATCCGAGCTGGTTTTGCGCGAAGCCACGCACCGCAATCCGGGTCGACCACTCGTAATTGCCCAGTGTGTCAGCCGCAGAAAAGTTCACCCCGGGCAAACGCGCCATGCTGAGCAGAGGGCTGGAACCCGGCACGGTATTCTCGAAATCTGATCGGGTCAGCCCATGGATGGAGCGCACTTGGCCCCGGCCAACCGTAACCTGCACCTGCCCCAGGTCCGCCGACTCGGGTGTTTGTGCCCATAGGGGCGGCGCACAGCACAGGGCCGCAATGCAGGCCGGCATGAGGTTGTTCCAGCGCCCTGAAGTGACTGCCGACATGCTGGTGTTCCTGTGGTGAATGCTTCTTTGGATCATAGGTACATGGTCATGCCCGCACAAGTGGCCCGGGCGCTGGTTCGACGGAATCGGACAGCCCCGACAGGGTGCAGAATCAGTGCGATCCAATCGGTCAATTCAAGGACTTTGCCATGAACCAAACGACCCGTGTTGCCCAAACCCTTTTGCGCAGCCTGTTCGATGCCGCAGTGGCCAGTGCCCAACCTTCGCTGTGTATTGCGCCGCATCTCCCTGCGCCGCAGTCCCTGGGCAAGGGCCGGCTGGTGGTGATCGGGGCTGGCAAGGCCTCGGCGGCCATGGCGCGTGTTGTGGAAGACCATTGGCGTGGTCCAGTGTCGGGACTGGTCGTCACCCGTTATGGTTATGCCGTTGCCTGCGAGCGCATCGACATTGTGGAGGCCTCGCACCCGGTGCCCGACGCGGCGGGGCTGGCCGCAGCCCAACGGATGTTGCAAGTGGTGCAGGGCCTGCAGGCCGACGATCTGGTGCTGTGTTTGATCTCGGGCGGTGGCTCATCACTGCTACCCCTGCCGTTGGACGGTCTGACGCTGGAGCACAAACAGGCGGTCAACCGGGCTTTGCTGAAGTCCGGCGCCAGCATCAACGAAATGAACTGTGTGCGCCGCCACCTTTCCGCCATCAAAGGGGGCAGACTGGCCGCCGCATGCTGGCCGGCGCGTGTGTTGACTTTGCTGATCTCTGATGTGCCTGGCGACGACCCCATCAACATCGCGTCCGGCCCCACCGTGGCGGATCCGACCACCTGTGACGATGCCCTGGCCATCGTGCGCCGTTATGGACTGGATCTGCCGGAGCCGGTGATGGAAGTGTTGCGGTCCGGACGGGGTGAGTCGGTCAAACCGGGCGACCCGCGCCTGGCCCGCTCCGAAGTCCGCATCGTTGCGGCACCCCAAATGGCGCTGGAAGCTGCTGCGCAGGTGGCGCGGGACGCCGGTTATGGCGTTTGCATCCTGGGTGATGCCATCGAAGGCGAGGCGCGTGATGTGGGCAAGGTGCTGGCTGCCATTGCCCTGCAGGTGGCGCAACGCGGGCAACCCGTGCCAGCGCCGTGTGTATTGTTGTCCGGCGGCGAAACCACGGTCACGGTGCGGGGCGCCGGTCGGGGCGGGCGCAACGTGGAATGTTTGTTGTCGATGGGCCTGACCCTGGCCGGTCATCCCCGCATCCACGCGCTGGCGGCAGACACGGACGGCGTCGATGGTCAGGAGGACATCGCCGGTGCCGTGCTGGGGCCCGACACCCTGGTGCGGGCGCTGGCGCTTGGCATCCAGCCAGCGGACGCCCTGGCGGACAACGATGGCCACGGGTTTTTCCAGGCCTTGGGCGACTCTGTGGTCACCGGCCCGACCCGCACGAATGTCAATGATTTCAGGGCGATTCTGATCGCCGCATGATTGCCCTGGGGGGGTTCTTCACGCCGCGCGACATCACCCTCGCTCAGGCTGCCACAAGGCCGACCCAACACTTGCAATGGTGAGTTAAATTAGCCCGTAGCCCTCGAATTGATTGCGTGAACAGCTATCAAATCAATAGTAATTGTCGAACGCTTTGACGCTACAGCGTGACGGTAAACGTGGTCCCGTTGCCCGGTTCACTGCGCACGGCAATGGATCCACCATGCAGTTCCACCGATTGCTTGACGATGGCCAGCCCCAGGCCTGTGCCGGCGATGGAGCCGACATTGCTGGCCCGGTGAAAGGAGGCGAACAGGTGTTCAATCTCATCGGGTGGAACGCCAATGCCCTGGTCCGATACTTCGAATACCGTGTGCGATGCCCGGGCGAACACTTTCAGACACACGGTACCACCAGCGGGCGAATATTTGATGGCGTTGGACAACAGGTTGCCAAAAATGTGGCGCATCAGACGTTCATCAAACATCCCTGTTTCCACCGTGTCGCCGATGGCGGTCTGCACCTGGCAGGGTGAACCGGGCTGCTGTGTGATGGCTTCTGTGACCAGGATCGCGCACAGTTCGCGCACATTGATCTGCTGCGGTGCGAACTCCAGCATGTGCGCATCGGCCTTGCCGAGCAGCAACACCCGGTCCAGCATCCGTGTCATCCGGTGAACGCTCTCTTCAATTGATTCCAGAACCTTTTGCTTTTCGTCTTGCGGCAAACGATCGCCGTAATACTTGAGCAGATCTTGCGACGACAGGATGGTGGCCAGGGGCGTGCGGAACTCATGGCTGGTCATGGCGACAAAGCGCGAGCGCAGCTCGTTGAGTTCTTGCTGGCGATCCAGCGCAGAGCGTATTTCCAGATCGGCGTTGTGGCGCTGGGTGACGTCCAGAAAGTAAATCAGCAGGCCCTCGCTGCCATCCCAGGGCACCATGTGGCCACCAAATTCCAGCCATTTCAATGCCTGGCCTGGCGATTGCAGCCGCACGCGACACAGTTCAGGCACCGCTTGCCCCTGGGCCTGACGGCGCACCCGGTCGACCAACACGGCGCGGTCATCGGCGTGGATGTTGTCAATGAACCCGCGCGCAATGATGGTGTCCTTGGGCAATTCCAGAATTTCCGCGGCCCGGGAGTTCACAAACACAATGCGCTCGTCTTGCACCACCACCATGCCTTCGCCCACATGTTCGATCAGGGCGCGGTAGTGTTCCTGCGATTGCTGCAAGGCCATCACCAAGGTCTGCTCGGCCCGTACCTGGGCCTGTGCCACCTCTTTTTCGCGTCGCATTGCATTGATGCGGTCAGCCAGCGCAAAGGACAACAAAACCATCTCCAGCGCCGACCCGATCAGAAGGGCGTCCACTGTAAACGGGTTGGATGGCAGCAGGCCGTTGTTGTGCATCGTTTGGGTGACGACGCCGAACAAAAATGCACCCCAGGCCAGCAGGAAATATTTTGCGCCAGGATGGCCCTGGCGCACGCTCAGTGCCCCGGCCAGCAGCACCGTAACCACGCCAAGGATTGCCAGACCCGTAACGATCAACCCCACTGTCTTGTAGGGCAGGACCAGCGAACCGGCAAAGGTGGCAAACCACAAAACCGTCTGACCCACAATCCAGCGGTCCATGGTTGGCATGCTGGTCCTGCTGGCCAGAAAGCTGCGCACAAACCAGATGCCGAACGTGCCGCTGGCGGCGTGCGTCGCGTTGATGGAATTGCTGTTCCACCACAGCGCGTCGGGCCACAGGAACTGTGCGCCCAGGCCCGAGTTGGCCGCCTGCGACAAGCCAATACAGGCCACAAACACCACATAAATCAAATAGGCCGTATCACGCACCGACAAAAACAGCAGCAAGTTGTACAGCAGCAAACCGATCAGCAGGCCGAAGTACAAGCTGAAAATGGAATAGGTCTTTTGGTCCTGCTGCCACAGGGCGGCCGGCTGCCACAGGGTTGAAGGTGCCGAGACCGCGCCTTGCGATGCAATGCGCAGGTACAGCGTGGTGCTGACTCCGGGTTCAAGTTCAACGGGTAAAACGTGGCTGCGGTGAGGTACCGCGCGGCTCGGAAAAGGCAGCGAATCGCCACCCATGTGGTGAGTCGTTTTGCCGCCTGCGGCGGTCACATACAGGTCAAGCCGGTCGAGGGGCGGGTAGGCGACTTCGAACATCCAGTGCCGCGGGGAACTGGCATCGGTTTGCACCACCACGCGCAGCCAGATGGCCGAATTGGTGGTGCCAAAGTTGGTGGACGTCACACCCTGGGGCACCGGCTGAAAGCGCGCCTGTGTCTCTGGTTTCAGAATATCGGTGAGCGTTTGTTGCGCGCTGATGTCCTCCACAAAGGTGAAAGCGCGCGAGAGCCGGTAACTCGGCGCGTCTGTGATCTGCACAGCCCACCCCTGCGCAACGGCGAACGTGGACCACCATGCCAGAAGCAGACACATAAGCGTCCGCCAGAAGCGCTTGTTCATTTCTTTCCTGGGTGTAGTGACAGCAAGGAAGTGCCGATCGTTCAACCGAGTGTAAAGCGGCGGTGGCTTGGCTCCGAATGTGGTGGAATCCGCAGGAGCCTGGCATACACCGGTGGGTGACCCCACTGTAATTTAGCTCTGCCTGGCACGCTGCGTGCTTAAATGTCCGCATCAAGTGTTGCCCAAGGAGAACCCTATGGAATCGCTAAGCCTCGTTCCCCATACCCCCGCATTTCGGCTACCGATTGCCCATATGCGCAATGTGTTTGTGTTGGCTGACGTGGAGCGCAAGCTGGCCAAGCTGCCCGAGCGCGACCATGAAAGCCTGCGCAGTGTGTACCAGCGCATGCTGGAGCGTGGTCCTGAACGCTTCCAGGTCAAACCTTCGGGCGTGCCCGACATGGGCGCACTGTATGAGCTGTTGCCAAATTTCCATGAGGTGCTGGACGATGTGAAACGCCATGTGGCGCTCAGCCAGGATGGTCCGGACGGGCTGGAGGTGACGCCCATTTTGTTGTTGGGCGAGCCCGGCATCGGCAAGACCCATTTCGCCAAGAAACTGGCCGACCTTTTGGGCACTGGCATGAACCTGGTGCCCATGAGTTCCATGACCGCCGGCTGGCTGCTGTCAGGCTCGTCAAGCCAGTGGAAAGGGGCCAAGCCGGGCAAGGTGTTTGAGGCGCTGGTGGATGGCCAGTATGCCAACCCGGTCATCGTGGTCGACGAGATCGACAAAGCCGCCGGTGACGCACAATACGACCCGTTGGGTGCCTTGTACGGCTTGCTGGAGCACGACACCGCCGGCAGCTTCACCGACGAGTTTGCCGAAGTCGCCATTGATGCCAGCCAGGTCATCTGGATCACCACCGCCAATGACCCGCGTGGCATTCCAGACCCTATCCTGAACCGCATGAACGTGTTCGAGATTGCCACGCCAACGCCAGAGCAGGCCCGTGCCATCGCCCGCAACCTGTACCAGAGCATCCGCAAAGACCACAATTGGGGCAAACACTTTGCGGCTGAACCGCACAGTGACGTGCTGGACTTTTTGGCCGAGGTGGCACCCCGGGAAATGCGGCGCGCCCTGATGACCGGTTTTGGCAATGCACGCCTGGCGCGGCGCGAGGAGATGCTGGTGGATGATCTGCCCCGGTCTGCGCAGGGCAAGGGCAAGATCGGTTTTCTGCAGTAGGCGTTGGTGCGCCGCTCGTTCAGGGCTGCGCCAGCACTGCTTCGATGTCTGCAGCCATGCTCTGGGGCGTGTCAGTGGGCGCGTAACGCTTGATGACCTGGCCATCGCGCCCGACCAGGAATTTCGTGAAATTCCATTTGATGCCCTTGGTGCCCAACAGGCCCGGCGCTTCGCTGGCCAGCCACTGGTAAAGCGGGTGGGCGTCACTGCCATTGACGTCGATTTTGGCCATCATGGGAAAACTGACACCGTAGTTCAGTTGGCAGAACTCGGCGATTTCGTTGTTCTCGCCCTTGTCCTGGCCACCAAACTGGTTGCACGGAAATCCCAGCACGACCAGGCCCTTTTTGCCATAGGTCTTGTGCAATTCCTCGAGCCCGGCAAATTGCGGGGTGAAACCGCAGGCGCTGGCAGTATTGACAATCAACAGGGGTTTGCCCATGTATTTCTTCAGCGCAACCGGTTTGCCGGTGATGGAGAGGGCTTCAAAGTCGTAAACAGTGGTCATGTGGATCTTAGAAAGAGCTTGCGAGGCGGTGACCTTATCACCTGCTGAAAACACTTGCACGCCCGGGTGCTCGGTGTGAAGTATCTGCCGTTCAACCGTGCAAGTTGTCGCGGCGCGCGATTTCGAGCAGGTTGGCGACGTCGGCGGCATGGTCGCGGCAATTGCGTTCGTGCCAGCGTTTGATCAGCCACATAAAGCCGGCCACCACCAGGCCAAAGACCGTGATGGCGCCGAAGGCCGACAATCCCATCCCGGTCGACAGGCTGTAGAAGCCGCCCAGGCCAAGAATGCACGCCTGTTCATTGAAGTTTTGCACGGCAATCGAGCGGCCAGAGCCCATCAGGTTATGGCCACGGTGTTGCAGCAACGCATTCATGGGGACCACCAAAAACCCACCCAGGCCGCCCAGCAAAATCAGGAAGGGCGCGGCGACCCACACGTTGCTGATGAAGTTCAACACAATCACCAGCAAGCCCATGCCAATTCCCAGGGGCAACACCAATGTGGCCTGGTCGAGCCGCATCCGCAGCGATGCTGCGACCGCCCCGACGGCAGTGCCGATGGCCACCACGCCAACCAGGGCCGAAGCCTGGGTCACGCTGTAGCCCAGTGCTGCGGACGCCCAAGCCAACACGATATACCGCAGATTGCCACTCACACCCCAGAACAGCGTGGTGGTACCCAGGGAAATTTGCCCGAGGCGGTCACGCCACAAGCGCATGTTGCAGGTCCAGAAATCGGGCAGCAGGGTCACCAGGCGCCTGGGCAGTGGGCGCATGGGCACACCGGTCTCAGGGATGCGCGTGTTGAACCATGCCGCCAAAATATAGACCAGGATCAACGCGCTGATTGCCGCTTCCGGCGGCGAGTCAATGCCGGTATTCACCAGAGGAAAATCAAACGACAGCAGGTACGTCGACAGGGTGGCTCCCACCAGTTGCCCACCCAGCAGCACACCCAAAATGATGGAGGCAATGGTCAAGCCTTCGATCCAGCCATTCGCCTTGACCAGTTGCGAGGCCGGTAACAATTCGGTCAGGATGCCGTATTTGGCAGGTGAATAGGCCGCAGCCCCCAGTCCGACAATGGCGTAGGCCATCAGGGGGTGGGTGCCAAACAGCATCACCAGACAGCCGAAAATCTTGATGCCGTTGCTGTAGAGCATGACGCGGCCCTTGGGATACGCGTCGGCAAAGGCGCCCACAAATGGTGCCAGGATGACGTAGAACAGCGCAAACATGGGAACCAAAGCCGCTTGTTGCCATTCCGGGGCGCCAGCGCTTCGCAGCAATTGCACGGCCCCGACAAACAGGGCGTTGTCTGCCAGCGAGCTGAAGAACTGCGCCGACATGATGGTGTAAAAGCCGCGTTTCATGCGTGGGGTATAGCGGTGCAACAGCCGGGGTTGTTGCGCCAGATTTTGTGGGGTGTCTCCAAACGTGTTGGGGTTATAGCATGCCCGGCAATGTCAAAATCTCCGTACGCTTTTGTCTGAGTATTTGCCATGCCCCGTCCCATCCTTGCCACGATCCACACACAGGCCTTGCGCAACAACCTGGCGCAAGCCCGCCAACGCGCGTTCGATGCACGGGTGTGGGCCGTGGTCAAGGCCAATGCCTACGGGCATGGCCTCGAGCGGGTGTTCGACGGCTTGCGCGGGGCCGATGGTTTTGCGTTGCTGGATCTGAACGAAGCACAGCGGGTGCGCGACCTGGGCTGGCGCGGGCCCATCCTGCTGCTTGAAGGCGCCTTTGAATTGCGCGACCTGGAACTGTGTTCCCGCCTGGACCTGTGGCACACCGTGCATTGCGACGCGCAAATCGACATGCTGGCGGCGCACAAGACCAACGTGCCCCAGCGGGTGTTCCTGAAAATGAACTCGGGTATGAATCGCCTGGGTTTTACGCCCGATCGTTACCGCTCGGCGTGGACCCGATTGAATGCCCTGCCGCAGGTTGATGAGATCTCGCTGATGACCCACTTCAGCGATGCCGACGGCCCGGCGGGGGTGGCCGCACAGGTGGAGGTTTTCGATTCTGTGACCCATGATCTGCCGGGAGAGCGCAGTCTGGGCAACAGTGCTGCGATCTTGCGCCACGCGGCCGATCCGGCGCAATCCGGCGCCCGGCCTGCCGTGCAGGTGGTGGCTGACTGGGTGCGCCCCGGCATTGCGTTGTACGGCAGTCCGCCGGATTTTCCCGAGCACCGCGCGGTCGATTGGGGTTTGCAGCCAGCCATGACACTTGCTGCAAAAATAATAGCTATTCAGTCAATATCTACGGGGGCTGGCGTTGGTTATGGTTCAAGCTTTGTGGCTCCGGGGCCGATGCGGATCGGTGTGGTCGCCTGTGGTTATGCCGATGGTTATCCCCGCATTTGCCCGACCGGCACGCCAGTCCTGGTGGATGGTGTTCGCACACGCACGGTGGGGCGGGTCAGCATGGACATGATTACGGTTGACCTGACCCCGCTACCCACGGCCGGGCCCGGTAGCGAGGTGACGTTGTGGGGAAGTGCAGCAAACGGCGCGGTGCTCGACATTGACGAAGTGGCGGCCTGTGCCCAGACCGTGGGTTATGAGTTGATGTGTGGACTGGCGAGCCGGGTACCTGTGGTAACCGAAGAACACCGCGACGCTTTGCATGCGCACAACGCCAGAGAAAAAAGCAAAAGGCTGTAATTGCATCCAGTATGATGGAACATGGCCAAAGAAAAAACCATCTACACCTGCACCGAATGTGGTGGCATCAGCCCCAAATGGCTGGGAAAGTGCCCCAGCTGCGCGGCCTGGAACACCCTGATTGAGTCGGTGGCCGAATCGGCCGCGCCGGGCAAGAACCGCTATACCTCGCAATTCCAGTCGCTGGCAAAAACAGCCGAAGTGGCGGTGTTGGCCGACATCGACGCCACCGACGTGCAGCGCACGCCCACCGGGCAGGAGGAACTGGACCGGGTGCTGGGTGGCGGCATCGTGGAAGGCGGCGTGGTGCTGATCGGCGGCGACCCCGGCATTGGCAAGTCCACATTGTTGCTGCAGGCGCTGGACTCCCTGCAGCGCGGGGGGCAGTCCACTTTGTATGTGACTGGCGAAGAGTCCGGCGCGCAGGTGGCATTGCGCTCGCGCCGTCTGGGGTTGGATGCGTCGCAGGTCAGGGTGCTGGCGGAAATCCAGCTCGACAAGATCCTGGCCACCATCGACGCGCTGCAACCCGATGTGGCGGTCATCGATTCCATCCAAACGGTGTATTCGGACCAGCTCACGTCGGCCCCGGGTTCTGTGGCCCAGGTGCGTGAATGCGCCGCCCACCTGACCCGCTGTGCCAAGTCCAGCGGCACCGCCATCGTGCTGGTTGGCCACGTCACCAAGGAGGGTGCTCTGGCCGGGCCCCGGGTGCTGGAGCACATGGTCGACACGGTGCTGTACTTCGAGGGCGACACCCACAGCAGCTTTCGTCTGGTGCGCGCCATCAAGAACCGCTTTGGTGCGGTCAACGAGATTGGCGTGT
>CAZMXB010000003.1:16100-17681 GCA_964569855.1 uncultured Rhodoferax sp. | reverse complement strand
ATTTTTCTGAGCCAGCACGCGGAGCCGGTGCCCGGCAGTTGTGTCATGGTCACACTCGAAGGCACGCGGCCTTTGCTGGTCGAAATTCAGGCGCTGGTCGACAGCGGTGGGCCGTCGCCCCGGCGCCTGAGTGTGGGGCTGGACCGCGACCGCCTGGCGATGTTGCTGGCCGTATTGCACCGCCATGCCGGTGTGGCGTGTATGGACCAGGATGTGTTTGTCAACGCGGTGGGTGGTGTGCGCATCAGCGAACCCGCTGCCGACCTGGCGGTGCTGTTGGCCATCACGTCCAGCCTGCGTGGCAAACCACTGCCCAAAGGCTTCTTTGCGTTTGGCGAAGTGGGCCTGGCGGGCGAGGTGCGCCCGGCACCGCGTGGGCAAGAGCGACTGAAGGAGGCAGCCAAGCTCGGGTTCACCATGGCCTTGGTCCCCAAAGCCAATATGCCCAAAAAGTCTCACAGCAAGGAGTTTGAGGGCCTGACCATTCATGCGGTGGAGCGGGTGGAGGAAGCCATGCAAATTGTCCGGACCTTTTAACTGTGCGCCGTTTCATTTCAGTTTTGCGCCCGGTCGTGGCGCGCGCCCTCGCTGCGCTGGTGGTGATTGGTATTGGCCTTCTGGCGTACCGCGCTTATGCCTGGCCCGGAGTCGCTTTGGCGGCGGGCGGTGCCGTGATGTGGGTGCTGTTGCACATGACCCGAATGATGATGGTGCTCAAACGCACGGCCCGGCGGCCGGTGGGCAGTGTGGGCAGCGCCGTCATGTTGCATGCCCGCCTGGAGCGCGGTCAAACCCTGTTGCAGGTTCTGGCACTGGCGGGCTCGCTGGGGCAGCGGACGGAAGGCTTGAACGTTGGCAGCGCACAAGGCGAGCAGTATCGGTGGACCGACGGTTCCGGGGCGGCCGTGGTGTGTACGCTGGAATACGGCAAGCTGACCCATTGGGAGTTGCTGCGCGCTTGAGCGCAAACGCGTCATTGCAGGTTCTGCCGCGGCCGTAAAATCGCGGTTTCAAAGTCCACGACTCCAAGGAAACCCGCCATGAGCCCCTTACCCCCCTCAATGTCCGACCGCGATGGAAAAATCTGGATGGATGGCCAGATGGTCGATTGGCGCGAAGCCAAAATCCACGTGCTGAGCCACACATTGCATTACGGCTGCGGCGCATTTGAGGGGGTGCGAGCCTATAACACCGTGAACGGCACGGCGATCTTCCGCCTGCAGGAGCACACCGAACGTCTGTTCAACAGTGCCAAGATCCTGCGCATGAAGATTCCGTTCACACAGGAACAGGTCAACGAAGCCCAGCTGGCGGTAGTGCGCGAAAACAAGCTGGAAAGCTGCTACCTGCGCCCGCTGACCTGGATTGGCGACAAGAAGCTGGGCGTCTCGCCCAAGGGCAACACCATTCACCTGATGGTCGCCGCCTGGCCCTGGGGCGCCTACCTGGGCGAAGAGGGCATGAAGCGCGGCATCCGCGTCAAGATTTCCAGCTATACCCGCCACCATGTCAACATCACGATGACGCAGGCCAAGGCGGTGTCCAACTACACCAACTCCATCCTGGCCAATATGGAAGCCA
>CAZMXB010000003.1:0-16090 GCA_964569855.1 uncultured Rhodoferax sp. | reverse complement strand
AAATGGCTGGGTTTAGCAAGGCTGCTAACTTTCTCGATTTTGGCGAATATGGAAGCCACCGACGACGGTTACGACGAAGCCATGCTGCTGGACGCCAGCGGTTTTGTGTCCGAAGGCGCCGGTGAGAACCTTTTTGTGGTCAAGAACGGTGTGGTCTACACACCCGACCTGTCGGCCGGCGCCCTGAACGGCATCACCCGCAACACCGTCATGCACATCTGCAAGGACCTGGGGCTGGAATTGGTGCAAAAGCGCATCACCCGCGACGAGGTGTACATCTGCGACGAAGCCTTCTTCACCGGCACCGCTGCCGAGGTGACGCCGATCCGCGAACTCGACCGTATCGAGTTGGGCAAGGACGACTATGTGGGCTCGCGCGGTCCCATCACCGAGAAAATCCAGAGCGCCTTCTTTGACATCGTCAACGGCCGCAATCCCAAGTACAGCCATTGGCTGAGCAGGGTCTGAGCGCGGCTACCGAATACCGATTGAACAAGGATCACCATGACAACCGCGACCATAGAACTCCTGGCCAAAGACCTGAACCACCAGGGTGGCGTGTTCTGCCCCAGCCCCCTGGCCAAGATGGAAACCTGGAATACCCATCCCAAGGTGTATCTGGACGTTGGCAAGAGCGGCACCGCCAAATGCCCTTACTGTGGCACGGTGTACCAACTCCGGGACGGTGAGCATTTCCACGGCCATTGAGCGCCACGCCACCTTGCCGCCTGCGGAGTTCGGTCCGTGACCCGTGCCCTGGTGATTGCCCCCCAATGGATAGGGGACGCGGTGATGACCGAACCCCTGTTGCGTCGGCTGCAAGGCCGGGGCGAATCCATCACCGTGGGTGCGCTGCCCTGGGTAGCCCCGGTCTACCGGGCCATGCCGCAGGTGATGGCGGTCATCGAATTGCCGTTTGCCCACGGTGGCTTGCAGTGGCGCGCCCGGCGCAGTCTGGCACGCCAGTTGCGCGGGCAGTTTGACACCGCCTATATCTGCCCGAATTCCCTGAAAAGCGCACTGTTGCCCTGGTGGGCGGACATTCCCCGACGCACGGGTTACCACGGTGAGTCCCGTTATGGCCTGCTGACGCAGCGTCTGGCCAATCCGGCACCGGGCCAGCGGCCACCGATGGTCGCCTACTATTCTTCGCTGAGCGGTGACGAAGACGTAGCGGCCGACCGCCCCCGTCTGCAAATTGATCCGGTGCGGGTGGATGCGGCGCTGGCCGGGATGCAACTGCAACGCAACGGTTATCACGTGTTTGCGCCTGGCGCGGAGTACGGGCCAGCAAAACGCTGGCCGGCCCGGCACTTTGCTGTGTTGGCCGAACAGTTGCGTTGGCCCGTGGTACTTCTGGGGTCCGGCAATGACGCCGCCATCTGCGCCGAAATCGCCAGAACAGTCAATGCCATACAAGCCGGACACTGCCTGGACTGGTCCGGCCGCACGTCGCTGGACCACGCGCTGGCAGCCATCGCCGCGGCGCGAAGCGTGGTCAGCAACGACTCCGGGCTCATGCACGTGGCGGCGGCCTTCGGCGTACCGCAAGTGGCGCTTTTCGGTTCGTCCAGCCCGCTGCACACGCCGCCGCTGAATCCTTTGGCCCAGGTGGTGTGGCTCAAGAATGATCCGGACTATGCGCCGCCACTGGACTGCGCGCCTTGTTTTGAGCGCGAATGTCCGCTGGGCCATACCCGCTGCCTGGTTGATATTGGGCCGGACCGGGTCCTGAACTGGCTCGGCCCGTCGGACTTGACCGCCTGAATCGATTGTGCTCGAGTTTGCTATTGTTTTTATAGCTTCTCTCTTATATTCCACGAGGGCTGGTGGTGTTTTTTACTTGTACACCCTGGCGCTTCCAATCTTGTTATCATTTTGAATTTCCACCCCATCCCAACTGATAGGAGTCCAACCCCATGGCCCACCGCCCGAAGATGTTTGGTGCCCGATTGGCGCTGCTGACGGGTTCCCTGCTGTTTGCCTCTGGCATGCATGCTGCCGAACCCAAGGTGCTCAATGTGTACAACTGGTCGGACTACATCGCCGAGGACACGATCAAGAATTTTGAGAAGGAAACCGGCATCAAGGTCCGGTATGACAACTACGACAACAACGAGATCCTGCATGCCAAGCTGGTGGCCGGGGGTTCGGGTTATGACGTGGTGGTGCCCGGGTCCCACTTCGCCAAGACGCAGATCGAAGGCGGTTTGCTGCAAAAACTGGACCGCAGCAAGCTGAGCAACTGGGGCAATCTGGACAAGGGTCTGCTGGAGCAA
This sequence comes from uncultured Rhodoferax sp., assembly GCA_964569855.1. GTDB lineage: Bacteria > Pseudomonadota > Gammaproteobacteria > Burkholderiales > Burkholderiaceae_C > Allorhodoferax. The sequence goes on along the minus strand of CAZMXB010000003.1, from coordinate 13,811 downwards.
CTCGCCAAGGTGGACCCGGGCAATGCCTACCTGGTGGACTGGTTGTGGGGTTACGTGACCGTGGGTATCAACGTGGCCAAGGTCAAGTCAGCACTGGGTGACATGCCCATGCCGGACAACGCCTGGAGTCTGTTGTTTGACACCAAATACGTCAGCAAGCTCAAGAGCTGCGGTGTCAGCGTGCTCGATTCGGCGTCCGAAGTGGTGCCCGCAGCCCTGCTGTATGCTGGCAAGTCGCCTTTCAGCAAGGAGGTTGCCGACTACGAGCTTGCCGCCAAGACCCTCACCGCCATTCGCCCGTATGTGACCCGGTTTTCCTCGTCAGGCTACATCGAAGAGATGGCCAGCGGTGCCACTTGCCTGGTGATGGGTTACTCCGGAGACATCAATATCGCCCGCAACCGGGCTGCCGCCGCCAAGAGCAAAACACCGGTGGTGATTGAGGCACTGATTCCCAAGACTGGTGCCACGTTGTTCTTTGACACCATGGCCATCCCAAAGGACGCCAAGAACGTGGAAAACGCCCATCTTTTCATCAACTACATCTTGCGTCCTGAAGTGCATGCTGCTTTGACCAACAAGGTCTTCTTCGCCAACCCCAATGCGGCGTCGCTCAAGTTTGTGCGCAAGGAGGTGGCCGAGAACAAGAGCATCTTCCTGGAGCCCGCGGCAATCAAGACCATGGTGCCGCCGGACACCTTGCCCCAGGCCGTGCGCAAAGTTCAAACCCGCACCTTCACCAACTTCAAGGCGGGTCGGTAAGCGCACACAAAAAAAAGCCACCCTCGGGTGGCTTTGTAAAAATCCCCCGTGGGGGACGTCGTTGGATCCGACAGAAGCCCAGCTTTTGTATCGTGGCTTCAAACTTGCGAACTGTGACAGCAGTGGTGCCAATTTTCGGGGGTACCCGGGTTTTGCGGTATCCCCTGTTTGTGGGATCTGACTGGTTTTTTTCACATAGAACCCGCCATAAGTCCATTTTTGACCAAAGCGACAGGTTTTTATGCCGTGGCCGCTGCCATGGGCAGGTGAATTTCGAAACAGGCACCGCCCGACTCGCGGTTGCGGCAGACCACTCGGCCACCATGGCGCAGCGCAATGGATTTGACCAGGGCAAGACCCAGGCCCATTCCGCCGTCGCGCTCGGACGCACCTGGCAAGCGGTAGAAGGGCTCAAAAATCCGCTCCTGGTACTCGGGTGGCACGCCCGGGCCGCTGTCGCAGACTTTGATGCAGGCCATGCCATCGACCCGGCACAGCGTCAGAGTAGCGGGGCCACTGGCATGTCGACCGGCATTTTCCAGCAAATTGCGCACGGCCCGGCGCAGCAATTTGCTGACCCCGGGTACTAGCAGTTCGTTGTCCTCCACTTGCAGGTCAATGTCGGCCCCGGTGCGAGCGCACTCTTCGGCGGCCAGACCCACCAGGTCGACGGGTTCCACCGTTCCCAGGTCCGCTTCGCGCGCATCGAGTCGGCTGGCCAGCAATATCTCACCAATCAGCTGGTCCAGTTCGGTGATGTTGCGGGCGATTTCGTCCCTGGCGCGCAGCGTGCCGGCATCGGTCGGGCCGGCCATGAACTCCAGACCCATGCGAATGCGCGTCAGCGGCGAACGCAATTCGTGGGAGGCGTTGGCCAACAGCGACTTTTGGGACGCCAAGAGCGCATCGCGCGCCTTTACCAGGGTTTCAATCTGTTGCGCGGCATGGTTGAAGCGATCGGCCAGAAAACCCACCTCATCGTCACCCGACACGGGTACACGTACGGCCAAGTCGCCATCCCCCCAGCGCTCGACACTGCTTTGCAGCACTTCCAGCCGGCGCGTCAAGCGCCGCACAATCGGGTAAGTGGCCAGCGCCACCGCGACCGCCACCAAGCCCAGCGTCCAGAAAATGCCAAATGGCGCGCGCCAATTTGACGGTTGGGGGCGTGGCATATGGATGTGGATGGTTTGACCGTCCTGCATGCGCACATCGAACTCGGGCCCGCGGCCGAAGCGACCGCGCGGTTCGGAATCGGCCTCAGGCTCGGCATCCAATTCCGGTGGTGGCGTCGGGCTGGTTTTGCCAGGCTCCCGTCCGGGCATGCCAAAACCGGGGCCGCCCTGGAGCTGCCGTGGCCGCAAATGGCCCTGGCCTATCACTTCGCCTGCAGCATTGCGAGCCACCACCTCGCGCAGAGGTACGTCGGCCGTCATCCGCCAGACCCAGCCGACCAGAAATGTCAGGACGGCTACCGCCAGCACAACAGCCAACCAGATACGGATGTAAAGCCGGTTCATGGGCGGGAGTCTGAAACGGGCGGCACTCAGTCTTGCTGGCGCGCAAACACATAACCGACTCCGCGCACCGTCAGAATGCGCTTGGGCACTTTGGGGTCGGTCTCTATGGCGGCACGGATACGACCCATGTGCACGTCAATGGAACGGTCAAAGGCGTCGAGTTCACGCCCACGCACGGCTTCCATGATTTGATCCCGGGTCAACACCCGCCCGGCGCGTTCGGCCAAAGTCAGCAACAAGTCAAACTGGTAAGAGGTCAGTTCACACGGCACACCCTGTACGCTCACGCTGCGGGCATCCCGGTCAATCTCCAGCGCCCCAAAACGCAGGCTCACATGCCCGGTCTGGGGACTTTCAACACGGCGGCGCAGTACGGCACGGATGCGGGCCAGCAACTCGCGCGGTTCAAAGGGCTTGGGCAGGTAGTCGTCAGCACCGATTTCCAGGCCGATGATGCGGTCCATGGCGTCCCCCTTGGCCGTCAACATCAGCACCGGCACCTGGGCCAGGTTGGAAGGCATGGCCCGGATGCGCCGACACACCTCCAGGCCATCGATGTCGGGCAGCATCAGGTCCAGGATCACCAGGTCGGCAGGGATGCCCTTGGCCGGGTTGTTGAGCGCGTGTAGGCCACCGGCCCCGTCACCCGCGCAGCTGACTGTGTAGCCGGATTGCTCCAGGTACTGTGCCACCATGGCGGCCAGGCGGGCGTCGTCTTCGATCATCAACAGGTGTTGGCTCATGGTGGCAGTCTATCGCCACGGCCGGCCGGGCGTGTGCGGGCCGTCTGTCGGCACGGTAAAGTTTGGTAAACCGCTCCTACAGACCTGGACGGTAGTAACCATGGGCAGATGGAGTACGCCGTATTTGCTATGAAAACCGCAGCTATTCACGCACTATTTACGAGGGCTAGGTGCCGTTTTGGCTTTGGACGCCAGCCACACCAGCAGCAATACCGGCACCCCCAGCAACGCAGTTGCCGTAAAGAAGCTGTCGTAGCCAAACTGGTCCACGTAAACGCCCGAGTAGCCCGCCACGAATTTGGGCAAGAGCAGCATCATCGAGCTGAACATGGCGTATTGGGTGGCTGAGTAATTGACATTCGTCAGCGACGACAGGTAGGCGATAAAGGCCGCCGAGGCGATGCCGCTGGCCAGGTTGTCCGCCGAGATCACAAAGATCAGGGCCTGCACGTCGTGGCCCTGGCCCGCCAGCCAGGCAAACAGCAGGTTGGTCGCCGCGCTCAGGGCCGCACCCAGCAGCAAAACCGGCATTACGCCCATGCGCAAGGCCATGGCGCCGCCAACAAAGGCACCCACCAAGGTCATCACCACGCCGTAAACCTTGGTAACAGCAGCCACTTCGTCCTTGCTGAAACCCATGTCCACGTAAAACGGATTGGCCATGATGCCCATCACTACGTCACTGATGCGGTAAGTCGCGATCAGCGCCAGGATCAGCACCGCCTGCCAGTGGTAGCGCGAGATGAAATCGGCAAAGGGTTCTACCAGAGCGCCACGCAGCCAATCGGCGGCGTTTTTGGCGGGTGGAATTTCCCGTCGGGCGGGTTCGGATGAGAGCAATACTGTCAAAACCCCGGGCAACATGCTGGCAGCCATCACCAGGTAAGCGGTTTGCCAGGCGGCATGCTGGTAGCTACTGGCAAGGGCAGCGCCAGACAGTGCAACCGGCACCTCAGCCCGGGCCGCAATCCACAAGGCACCGGCACCGGCCCAGATCATGGCCAGCCGGTACCCTGTCTGGTAGGTGGCCGCCAGCGCGGCCTGCCGCTGGGCGTCGGCTGACTCGATGCGGAATGCATCCAGTGCAATGTCCTGCGTCGCCGAACCAAAAGCCACGGCCAGTGCGCACCACACCACCGGCGCCAGCGCCTGTTGCGGGTCGGTCAACGCCATGCCAACCAGGCCGCCGACAATCACGGCCTGCGCCAGCAGCAGCCAACTGCGCCGACGCCCCAGCCGACGCGTCAATAATGGCAGCGGCAGCCGGTCCACCAGCGGGGACCAGACCCACTTGAAACCATAGGCCAGGCCCACCCAGCTGAGAAAGCCGATGGTGGTGCGGTCGATACCGGCCTCGCGCAGCCAGAAACTCAGCGTGCCAAAAACCAGCAGCAAGGGCAAACCGGCCGAAAACCCCAGCGACAACATGCGCAGTGATGCAGGTTCCCGGTACACCTTCAGGGTTTCAAGCCAGGTTGGCTTGTCAGCCAATGGTGTGGTGTCGGGCGTTGGAGTGGTCATGGAGGAATAATACCGTTATGAATATGCGTATTTCAGTGGAGGCAATGGCGTGGGCATCGCGTGAGGGGGGCCGGCGAATCGTGTTGGCGTTGGCAATCGGAGCGGGTGTTCTGGCGCAGCCCGCCGTTGCGCGCGAAGGCGTGGAAGTCGGCAAAAACTCGGCCTTTGCCAAGCTTGTGCCGGCCGAGCAGGTTGAGCGTTCCGCGTCGCAGCAGTACCTGCAGATGTTGTCGCAGGCCGACAGCAAACGGGCGCTGGCGCACAGTGACAGCGCCGAGTTGCAACGACTGCGGGCCATTGCCCGAAAAATCATTCCATTCGCGCTGGCCTGGAACCCGCGCGCCAAGGACTGGAAATGGGAGGTCAACCTGATTGGCTCCAGCCAGATCAATGCCTATTGCATGCCCGGCGGGAAAATTGCTTTTTTCACCGGCATCCTGCAGCAATTGCGCCTGACCGATGACGAAGTGGCCATGGTCATGGGCCACGAAATTGCCCATGCCCTGCGAGAGCACGCGCGTGAGCGCATGGGCAAAGGCATGGCCACACAGGGCGTGGCACGTCTTGGCGGGGCACTGGTGTCCAGTTTCTTCGGCATTGACCCCCGGCTCACCGACATTGCCGCCGGTGGCATTGCCAACCTGACAACCCTGGTGTTCAGCCGCGAGGATGAGTCCGAGGCGGACCTGGTGGGCATGGAGCTGGCGGCCCGCGCCGGGTACGACCCGCGCGCCGGGGTGACGTTGTGGCAAAAAATGGGTGCTGCCAGCAAAGGTGCACCGCCGCAGTGGTTGTCAACCCACCCTGCCGGCGCCCGGCGCATCGCCGACATACAGGCCAATTTGCCCAAGGTGTTGCCTTTGTACGAGCGTGCCCGGGTGAAATAAGGCCCGGATCTTGCGTACGTGATCACGTGGCGCGGCAGCAAAACACTAGCACAGCTACAGCATCAGACCTATCCGGGCTTATGCTGACTGCGACGTTCGCGCCACAACAAAGGGTCATCAATGTTGTTCGATTGGTCAGGTTCGTGCCAGACTGTCGAGTCATAGCAATTTTCCATCCCAGGAGTCGATTTTGAAGAAGTATTTCACACCGAAAAAAAGCGCGTTTGCCGTGGCTCTGGCCGTGGGAACCATGAGCCTGGCTTGGGCACAGGCGGACGCACCACAAAAAGGCGAATTGGAAAAGATCACGATCACCGGATCCAATATCAAGCGCGTCAACCTTGAAACCGCCTCACCGGTTCAGATCATCACGCGTGAAGAACTGGTTCGCGGTGGCGCAACGTCGCTCAATGAAGTGTTGAGAAACATCTCGTCCAACGTTGGCGGCATCGACGAAAACCGCACCTCTGGTTTCTCCGCAGGCGCTGCCGGGCTGAATCTTCGAGGTATTGGCAGCCAGGCAACCTTGATGTTGATCAATGGTCGCCGCCTTGCCGCTTATGCCCAGCCAGAATTTCAAACCACGTTTGTTGACCTCAACTCCATTCCCATTGGTGCGGTGGAGCGTATCGAGGTCCTGAAAGACGGCGCTTCGGCTATTTACGGTTCTGAGGCGATGGCTGGTGTCGTCAATATCATTTTGCGCAATTCGTTTGAAGGACTTGTGGTCGACGGCTCCATCGGGCGCTCCGAATACGGTGATGGGCAACAGGTTCGCAGCAGTATCAGTTTCGGCAAGGGTAGCCTGGTGGAAGACCACTTCAACGCCTACGCAACCCTGGACATTCGCCAGCGCAAGCCGATGTTTGTCGGCAATCGCCCCGACTACATCGGCACCCAAAACTGGGCCGAATGGGGTTATGCCGACAAGCGCAATCTGTACACTTTCCCGGGCAATATCTACTGGACCGACAAGGCGACCAATAGCTTCGTATCGCAGACCCTGGACAAAAACTGCCCGGCAGATCGCCTGATTCCGGCGACCGTATTTTTCGGCGCTGGGGCCAAGGGCAATGCCTGCGGATTCGATGACCTGCGGGACGGTACCTTCAATTCGGCCGGCAAAACTGATCGTATCGGCTTGACCAGCAAGTTCACCTGGCAACCCAATGACAGCGTGACCGTCTTTGGCGAGGCGATGCTGAACCAGAACAAGGCACGCATCACTGGCAATCTGCATTGGGTTGCCGCACAAACCGGGCAAGTATTTCCGGCCCTGCCGATTACCCATCCACAGTATCCAAAGGAATTGATTGACCCGGTTACCGGAAAGACTTTGGCGGGCGGCAACGGGACTGTTCGCTTGCGTGCCCAGTTGCTGGATTTTCCGGGCCAGGGGCAGGATAACACCACTGATTTTGGTCGTTACTTGCTGGGCACAAAGGGTGCTTTCGGCGCATACGACTGGGAGACTGCCCTGCTGCACAACACCAGCAAAGTGACGTCATTGAATACCAGTGCCATTCTGCAGACGCCGTTCCTTGAGGCCTATAAAAACGGCACCTACATTTTTGGTGAAACCGCCAAAAACCAGGCGCTTTACGACACGATCACGACATCGTCCGTCAATGCATTCAAGTCGGGCGTAACCCAGTGGGATGCCAAGATTTCAGGCGAGATTGCCAGTTTGCCCGCAGGTCCGCTCAGTATGGCAACGGGCCTGGAACTGCGTCGTGAATTTTTGGAGACCAATCCGGACCCGCTGGCTGTGGCCGGCGAGCTCTACCACCAGGCGCAGTTGCCTCCTGGTTTTAGCAATTCGCGCAATATCGCGTCGATTTATACCGAGTTGTCGATTCCGGTGCTGAAAGACCTGGAGGCCCAGTTCGCTGCGCGGCATGACCGCTATTCGGACTACGGCAGCTCTACAACTCCCAAGTTGGGTTTGAAGTGGAATGCAACACCTGAGCTGATGTTGCGCAGCACTTTTGCCGCTGGCTTCCGCGCTCCGACGCTTGTGGAAAACTCCACCGACGTCAAGAATGCGTTCATCAACGGATTTCTCGACCCTGAGCGGTGCAATGACCGCTTCAAGGGCGGTTGCCGCGCTAACTCTGCATACCAAAGTGGCGCCAACCCCAATCTCAAGCCGGAAACTGGCAATAGCTGGACATTGGGTGTCGTATGGGAGCCGGCCAGCTGGTTAAACGCTTCGGTCGATGTCTGGCGCATTCGCCGTGTCGACGAGATCGGAACTTACGATCTCGACAAGGTGTTGGCTGATCCCGCGCGTTACGCCAACGACCCCGCGATTGTTATCACACGTGCACCGCTGACAGACGCGGACCGCGCTGCGGGCGCCGTGGGCGGCGAGATTACCCAGATCAAGTCTCTGTTGACCAACGTCGCCCTGTCCGATGTGCGCGGTGTAGACCTTGATCTGCGTGGCAAGTTCAACCTGGGTGAATATGGACGCATCGAGCCGCACGTGCAGGTGATGTTTACGACGTCGTACCAAAACGCACCGTCGCCCAACGATGATCTGATTGAGTACGCCGGAACCCGCGGTACGCCCAAGGTGCAGGGCACCATCGGGGTAGTCTGGAAAAAGGCTGCCTGGCAACTGTCGGCAGATGCGGTGCACATTGGAACCATGTCCAGCCAAAACGATTACACCGAGCCTTGCGCTCTGGAAACCGAAGGGTATCCTGAGCTATGCAATGGCATTGCCTCATTCAACACGGTCAACTTGGGCGTCGCCTACAAAGGCTTCAAGGACTGGAACCTTCGGGCAGCGGTTCAAAATGCCTTCAACCGCATGCCTCCCTTTGTGCCTTATAGCGGAGCTGGTTTCTACACGCCCCTGCACTCCGCCATGGGCCGTTATGTTCAGTTGACTGCTGAGTACACCTTCAAGTAAACACTGTTTATGCAACGCGCCGGGCCCAAAAGGCTCGGCGTTTTCTTTTTAGGAGTCACCCCCTTGAAACACACTTTCATTCAACCTCTGCAGGTCGCCTTCCTGGCGGTTTTGTGTTTTTGCGGCGTTGGCGTTTATGCAGACGCGTCGATTCCGATTGCGGATTTCTTTAAAAGAGCCACGTTCAGTGGCCGTCCGGTGCTGTCGCCCGACGGCAATAACATCGCCGTATTGACACCCCGCAATGGGCGATTCGTGTTGGCGGTCATCAACTTGGACACACGGGAATCCAAAGTCGTGGCGGCTGACCCGGACTGGAATGTTGCCAGTCCGTTCTGGGTCAACAATCAGCGTCTGACTTTCAGCATCTCCAAGGGAGCGGATGCCACCATGGAAGACCAGAAGGGCGGTGGCTTGTTTGCGGTCAATAAAGACGCAACCGGTTTTCGCAAATTGTTCATGACCGTCAAGGAAGCCCAGGGAAAGAATATGCCCTACAAGCCGGTCTCGTTGGTTGACCGGGTCGGTGGCGATAGCAATGAGGTCTATGTGGTCAACAACGAACGGGGCCGCGATGAGGATTTGGGTGCCAGTGATGTGTTCAGATTGGACACGAACAATGGTCGAATGAAACTGCTGACCTTCAACAACCCTGGCAAGGTTGGACGGTGGTTGGCGGACCACACAGGCGCGATTCGTGTAGCGGTGTCTGCGGCTGCCGACCCAAAGACCAAACGCATCAAGGAAACGGTTTTTTATCGTGAAGACGAGAACAGCGAGTGGAAGCCTATTCACGAAGGTTATTGGGATGAAGGAACATCAATGTCCCCTCAGGGTTTTGATTTTGACAACAAGACGCTCTTTGTTGCCGGACGATTTAATGGTCGCGATAAAGCCGCCATTCACATTTGGGACTTCGCCAAAAATGCCGCTGGGGAAGTGATTGCCGACCACCCGTTGGTCGATTTGGATGATGGTCTTTGGATTGATAGGGAGAACCGTAAACTAGTTGGCGTCAACGTAAATGGCATGAAGCCGGAGATCTATTACTTTGACGCCGATTACGCCAAACTGCAGGCAACGCTCAATGCCAGCTTTCCCGGACAGGAAGTCTCGTACCAATTGCGAGGTAAACGTGCTGTCGTGTTCACCCGAGGCGACAACAACGTGGGCAAGGCCTATCTGTACGACACCGAGCGCAAGGTGTTAGAAGCGCTCTATACCGCCAAGCCTGAATTGGAGGGCAAGACGCTCTCAACCCAGACCGTGATCAATTACTCCGCCCGGGATGGGTTGAATATCCCCGCTTACTTGACGCTGCCAGAAGGCATGGCGGCCAAAGGGCTGCCGTTGGTAGCGTATATCCATGGTGGACCCCACGCGCGAGACGAATTTGGCTATGGTGCCATGACCCAAATGCTGGCCTCGCGCGGTTATGCTGTATTGCAACCGCAGTTCCGTATGTCCACCGGTTTTGGATGGAAACACCACACGGCGGGCTGGAAACAATGGGGACTGGCCATGCAGGATGACGTCACCGACGGGGTGGCCCATCTGGTCAAACAAGGCATTGTGGACCCCAAACGGGTCTGCATCATCGGTGCCAGTTACGGCGGATACGCCACGATGTATGGCCTGGTCAAAGATCCTGATTTGTACCAATGCGGTGTGAACTGGGTCGGCGTGACCGATGTAAAGATGCTGTTTACGGTGAACTGGTCTGACATGCGTGGCCCTTACATGGAAAACCTCGGCGCACTCATGCACGGCGACCCCAAGACAGATGAGGCTTACTTCCAGAAAGCTTCCGCCATCGAAAACGCGTCCCGCATCAAAGCCCCTGTGCTGATGGCGTACGGCAGCGAAGATATTCGTGTCCCGATCATCCACGGCGAAAAGATGCGCGACAAATTGCTCAAACAGGGCAACACCGTCGAATGGATGGTCATGGTGGGCGAAGGGCACGGATGGTCCAAGGAAAGCAACAGCATCCGGTTTGGCGAAGCCGTATATAACTTCATCGACCGCTACATTGGCCCCAACAGCAAAGCAGCGCAGAAAAACTAGGAGCCTTTTTTCTGACCGGAGGGCGCGATGAAACAATGGCTGGATCTTCCTTCGGTGCAGGTGTTCCTGTGCACGGCCGGTTATGCCCTATTGGCCTATTGGACGGACCGTTGGACCGTCCTTTTCACATCACCGCTTTACGGCGCGCTGGTGGCGCGGCCGTTGATCAACCTCATTGCAAGCACCCGCCATGGCTTTCGGTCTGCCGTCTGGCTACCGGTGCATGGCCAGCATTACGTTTTCAAGTCCACCACCCTGCAGGTTCTGGAAGACGATGAAGGATGGCGATGGGTCAAGCTGGCGGACGTGGAGTCGGCTTTGGGCACAAAGCTCAATGAGCGAGTATTGAAGGTCACCTACCCGGATCGATTGCTGGTCATGGGCAAGCCCGCGCGCATGCACATTCGGGATGATGCGCTGATCACCCACGTAGGCAAACAAAGTGACCCGATGTCGTTGCGGTTTCGCACCTGGCTGGAGCGCAATGTGGCATTTCCAGCCGAGCGCGCACGTGAGAACGCCCGCCTGCACACCCGGGGCCCGTTGTAGGCGCCGGTCTGTCAATCAGGACGACCAGTCGTAGCCAATGGTGATCGGTGCGTGGTCCGAAAACTTCTCGGCCTTGTAAATATCGACCGTTCGCGCGCCGGCTGCCAGGGCGGGTGTGGCCAGGTGGTAATCCAGTCGCCACCCCACGTTATTGGCGTAAGCTTGGCCGCGGTTGCTCCACCATGTGTAGCAAGTTTCCGTGGTGTCAGGCTCCAACTGGCGGTAGACGTCGACGATGCCGCCCTCGCTGGTCAATTTGGTCACCCAGGCCCGCTCTTTGGGCGTGAAGCCGCTGTTCTTCTGGTTGCTGCGCCAGTTTTTCAGGTCGGCCTCGCGGTGCGCGATATTGATATCGCCGCACAAAATGTAGTCACGTTGGGACTTGAGGGCCTGCAGGTGCGGGTACATCGCATCCAGAAACCGGAACTTGGCCAACTGGCGTTCGTCACCGGAAGAGCCGCTGGGAAAATATGCGCTGATGATGGAGTGTTTGCGCGTGGGTGTATCAAAACGCAGTTCCAGATAGCGACCTTCCCCATCGAACTCGCCTTTGTCAAAACCGACGACCACATCGCTGGGCTCCAGTCGCGTATAGGCGGCAACACCGGAGTAGCCCTTTTTTTCGGCAAAGTGGAAATAGCCCTTGAGCCCGGCCAAAGATTCGAACTTGCCGGCCACATCAGCCGCCTGTGCCTTGACCTCCTGTACGCAAATACAATCAGGCGCGGCATGGTGCAGCCAGGTTTCCAGACCTTTGCTGGTGGCCGAGCGAATGCCATTGAGGTTGAGGCTGGTTAACTTAAACAAGGAATTTTTCATGTCAAACGGTGACCCTCTGGCCCAGGATTTTGTGCAGTTTGCGGTGGAGTGCGGGGTGCTGCGCTTTGGCGAATTCAAAACCAAGGCAGGGCGCATGAGCCCCTACTTCTTCAACGCCGGCCTGTTTGACGATGGTGCCAAACTGGGGCGTTTGGCCGAATTCTATGCGCAGCGGCTGATTGCGAGTGGCCTGGAATTTGATATGGTTTTTGGTCCCGCGTACAAGGGCATTCCTTTGGGGGCAGCCCTGTCGGTGGAGCTGGCGCGGCGCGGCCGCAACGTCCCCTTTGCCTATAACCGCAAGGAGGCCAAGGACCACGGGGAAGGCGGAACCCTGGTGGGGGCACCGCTGAAAGGCCGTGTTCTGATCGTGGACGACGTAATGTCGGCCGGTACTGCGGCACGCGAATCGATCGCCCTGATCCGCTCGGCTGGTGCCACGCCGCATGCGGTACTGATTGCACTGGATCGCCAGGAAAAAGCCACGGAAGGTGGTGAGGATGTTCCGTACAGCGCAGTTCAATTTGTACAGCGTGAACTGGGCCTCAAGGTTTGTGCGATTGCGAAGCTCGCTGATTTGATGCAGTATCTGGCAGGACAGGGCGGCGGCAGTTTTGCGCAATACCATCAGATGGTGCAAGCCTACCGTGATCGTTATGGTGTGGACTAAGGGAAACAATGACAACCGATAAGTGGTTTTTGGTGCTGGCTTTTTTTGCGCTGGGTGAAGTGTGCTCCAGCGCCTTGGCCCAGACGCCCCCGGTTGTCGGGGGCGTGTATACCTGTGTTGATGCCAAGGGGCGCCGTCTGACCGCTGATCGTCCCATCCCCGAATGCACGGATCGCGAGCAAAAGATATTGAACCCGAGTGGTACGGTCAAGGCAAAGGTCGGCCCGTCACTCACCGCCCAGGAACGCGCCGAGCTCGAGAAAAAAGAGAAGCAGGAAATTGAGGAGCGCAACCGGTCGGCTGACGAAAAACGGCGGGACCGCGCTTTGCTGATCCGCTATCCCAACAAGGAAGTACACGACCAAGAACGGCAACAGGCGATAGCCCAGATTGGCGTGGTGGTGCAGGCCGCGAAAAACCGCCTCGAAGAACTCACTAAACAGCGTATTGCCATCGACGAAGAGATGGAGTTTTATAAAAAGGATCCGGCCAAGGCGCCAGCCTACGTGCGCCGCCAAATGGAAGAAAACGCACAAAGCCAGTCGGTGCAGCGGCGCTTCATTGGAGAGCAAGAGGCCGAGGCCAAACGCGTGAATGCACGGTTTGACGACGAACTGGTTCGCCTGCGCCAACTCTGGACCACCATTGCGGCGAAACCGGTGCCAACCAAGTAGCCGCCGCCGTTTTTCATTTCGGGCGGCGCGTCTTGACAGTTATGCCAGTTTTCCGCGCAACAATTCATTGACCTGTTGCGGATTGGCCTTGCCCTTGCTGCCCTTCATGATCTGACCGACCAGGGCGTTGAGTGCCTTCTCGTTACCGGCCTTGAATTCGGCGACGTTCTTGGCGTTGGCGGCGATGACCTCGTCGACAATCTTTTCCAGCGCGCCGGTGTCGTTCATCTGTTTGAGGCCTTTGGCTTCGATGATTGCGTCCACATCGGAGCCTTCTCCACACCACAAGGTGTCGAATACCTGGCGGGCCGCGTTGTTGGAAATGGTGCTGTCGACAACGCGCTCAATCAGCGCCGCCAGTTGAACGGCTTTCAGTGGCACGGCGTCGATACCAATGTCTTCGGTGTTGAGCCTTCGAGACAGCTCGCCCATGATCCAGTTACTGGCCAGCTTTGGCTGACCACAAGCTTTAGCGGTTGCTTCAAAGTAAGCGGCGATGCCCTTGCTCTGCGTGAGCTGGTTGGCGTCGTACTCTGGCAGACTGTAGTCCCGCACGAAGCGCTCGGACATCACCCGAGGCAGTTCGGCCATCAGCCCTCGCACTTGCTCGATCCACTGCTCTGAAATGCATAGCGGTGGCAGGTCGGGGTCGGGGACGTAGCGGTAGTCGGCCGCGTCT
>CAZMXB010000002.1:0-84639 GCA_964569855.1 uncultured Rhodoferax sp. | reverse complement strand
TGATCCTGGTCCTCAAGGTGCTACTGGTGATCCTGGTCCTCAAGGTGCTACTGGTGATCCTGGTCCTCAAGGTGCTACTGGTGATCCTGGTCCTCAAGGTGCTACTGGTGATCCTGGTCCTCAAGGTGCTACTGGTGATCCTGGTCCTCAAGGTGCTACTGGTGATCCTGGTCCTCAAGGTGCGACCGGACCCGCTGGGCCTACGGGTGCGACGGGGAGCGCTGGCGCTACGGGCGCAACCGGCGCGACTGGATCAGGCGGCTCGCCTGCAGGCTCAACCGGCGAGCTTCAATTCAACAACGCAGGCGCCCTTGGCGCGGTTGCTGGCTCGTCTGTCGATGTAGCAAACGGCCGAGTGGGATTCGGCACGGGCTCACCCGCTGCCGTAGTTCACGCGGTCGCCGACAGTGCCAGCGAGGTCGCGCTGATTGCGCAGTCAGCAAGCGGCGCTACTGTAAATATCCAGCAGTGGCGCAATTCATCAGGCACTGTCCTCGCGTCAGTTACTGCCGACGGATATCAAGTGGCGCCTAAATTCACCGGGAATGGCTCCGAGGTTGATTTCGGATACAACGCGTCCGACACCCTGATTCGGTGCAGCATCAATAGCTATATTTTCTACATCGGGGGCGGCTATGCGCTGGGCATACTCTCGGATGGGGTGCTGATTCAAAATCCAGACACAAAGTTATCACGCACCGCTGCCGGAGTAATAGGCATCAACGTCACCGGCCCGGGCGGCGCAATCGAATTGCAGGAAATGACAGCGCCATCGGCGCCATCGTCTAACGGTGCTCGTCTGTTCATCGAGGACAACGGCTCTGGAAAAACGCGACTCATGGTCCGGTTTGCATCCGGCGCATCTCAACAGATAGCTATCGAGCCTTGACAATGGCACTGAGCAAATCAATTCAAAGCGAACGTAACGGCCACGTCGATATGTATTGGCGTGTCGCCGCAATCAATACTGACGCACTGCGCGGCATGGCAACGATCACGCTGGTTGGCTACCGGGATCAGCAATGGCGCGACAACGGCGGCGCACCCAACCAGGAGCGCACCTATGTCGCGCGAGGCGCTGACTATGCGGCGCTCGCTCAGGGCGCGCCGGTTGGTGACTCGACGTTTGCGGTCATGGCGACCGCTGCCTATGGATACATCAAAACTGCACCTCGGGTTATCGACGGTGAGCAGGTCCCTAGCGAATTTGCATACGCGGTGAACGTATGACCATCTCCAGCACCGACCTAAAACTGAAAAAGCCCGAGCGCCTGACTGATTTGGCAGACGGCGGCGGCCGGCAAACGTCGGTCGAAATTGTTGATGGATCGCTGAATAATCTGTTTCAGGATATCAGCCGATTGGACCGAGTAACCGGCCGCGCGAGTCTGCGCAAGGCGTTTTTCCACGTCGATACCGCCAACGTGGACACGCTGCTGGGCGCCCATGTGATCCTTACCGATCCGCCTGACGATGATTACACCTACGTGAGCGTGTTCGCCACCGGCGACCCGGTAGACGAGAGGTTGTCTGCGCAGAATCGCGTGGAAAGCTATGTAATCAGCGGGCCGGAGTCGCAGCTGTATCTCTACGGCAATCACATCACCGGCCAGCGGCTCGTGCGGTTCTACTGCCGCCAGGAGATCCCAAGTCCAGACCAGGGCGACGTGCTGTTGCTGTCGACGGAGCAGAGCGGCTACGCGGCCGATCAGCAATACGTCCGAATCGAATCCGTCGACGCGCGGGTGACGACGACGTTCAATGACGATGGCGGGGATTTCCAGCGAGACGTATTGATCTGCACGATCAGCGCCGCGCTGCGGTTCGATTTCTACGGCCTGGACACCCCTGCTCGCCGATCCAGCGTCAAGCCGCCACGCGCGTGCGCTTCACGCAGGTGGCCGACGCGGCGCGCTACTACAGCGTGCAACCGCTCGAAGTGGCGGCAGAGATCGGCGATCTGATGGTATCGGTGGCGAGCCCATACATTCTGCTCGTGCCTACGAACACCGCGGCGTCTGCGCTCGTCGATCAGACGCCGTATCAGGATTCGCTGTCTCTGAAACGAGCATCCATTTCTGACCATTGATCTGTCTTACTTCATTAAGCGGTGAATTGGTGTTCATAGCTTGTTTTGAAGCCGAATCAATTCATCTTGAAGAGATTCAATTCTTTGCTTGATTTGTTTACGTTCTGATTCAACTACTTCTTTATTTCTTTTCTCAATTTTTGGCTTTAGTTCTTCTTTGAACTTTTCAAATTCTTCTTCGTCCAGAAATTTTTCAGGAAAGTCAAAAGAATTGTATTCATCACCGTCTCCGTTATAAGCTACAGTAACAGTAGTCACCCTAAGAACACCAAGACCTCCAAAATCGATGTCAGTAATCTCGTCATATTCAGGAGCGTCGAACCTGGAGCCTCGAGTTTTTCCAAGAATAACAGAATATGCCATAATCCTAGGAGACAAAATCGCAATAATCTGATTCTTGTCGCTTGTCAGCTCTTCGAGTTGATCATTGATTACTTTCAACTTCGCTAATTGCTCTTTCATCTCTTTCCCCTTTCAGAGTTTGGTCTTGAGTTGTTCAACCAATTTCAACAGTTCATCTATTTCTTCTTTTGTCGTTTTTTTAACTTTTTCTTTTTGCTCTTGTTC
The DNA here is from genome assembly GCA_964569855.1 of uncultured Rhodoferax sp. Classification (GTDB taxonomy): domain Bacteria; phylum Pseudomonadota; class Gammaproteobacteria; order Burkholderiales; family Burkholderiaceae_C; genus Allorhodoferax. The sequence continues at coordinate 81,983 of CAZMXB010000002.1, read as the reverse complement.
AAAGGCTTCAAGAAATTCACTCCAGTTACTATCATCTAAAAGAGATTTTGGGAAAAAACAATCTTCTTCTTGGCACGGACTATCTGCATATGCATTTTCATACAATGTGACAAGAAGAGTGACGCCATAATCTTGAATGTTAGTTATTTCATCAAACCTTGTCTTGCCAAATTTCCGGAAATACGCAGTAATCCGTTTGCTAAACATTTTAATGATTAAATCTTTGCGATCAGTGAGCCTTTCAAGTTCTTTATTGATGTCGAATAGCTCTTCAAGATTCTGTTTGATTTCTTTGTTCATTTGGTTCTCCATTGATTTGTTCTGTGATAAATACACCAGGAAATTCTTTATCGATCAAATCCCAGACCGATTTGGCTATGGTCCATCTTTTCTTACTGGCTTCCCAATACGCTCCATGTCGCTTGAGTTGAGTCTTCTGGAGAAATGTATTTCCTCCAAGAGCAACACGAATCGTATTCTTTGGAAGCCTCATGAATTCAATTCGGCCAAAAATCCACGAACCTTCACAAATGCATTCTGGTACTTCACCATTCGAGCGATGTCCTTTTCGGTGACACCTTTGAGTCGAGTGATGTCAGAATTGTCTCGAAGGTCTTGTTCCTTGACCAGAAGAACTCGTCGGTTGCCGCGCATCTTCTCGATGTAGGCCATGTAATCTTCGCCTGGTTGATGAGTGAGCAATCGAAGATCATCAACGAACTCCTCAGAAAACCCTTGCTCAAGCAAGTCCTTGAAAGAGATGCTAGAATCCTCGATGACGTCATGCATCAGCGCCAAAGCCATCAAGTGAAGGTCATCAGTCCGAAGTCGCATCATGATCCGCAATGGATGCAAAATGTACGGCTTGCCGCCTCGATCGTTAGTCCCACCATGTGTCGAGACGGCTAATCCAAGAGCGATAGAGAATTGTTTCGAGTTCATGTCAATTATCCTCGGAATCATCGAGTTCGAAGAAATCCATCCGAACGAGTTTCAGATAGAGATTATAGGAAATGTCATGGTAGATCTTACCTTCGTTATGACACCCAGGACGACCAACAATGATCACTCGTTCCTCCCGATGACCAGGAAACCGCTCGATCATCGGATAAATGAAGGCAATCACTCGAGTCCGTTTTCCACCAAGGCATTCCACAAGATGCTTGTACACCTTTGGTGCCTGGTGAACGTAGGAACACCATCTTAATTCTTTCCAGTCGCCTTCTCTCCGCGGTTGACTTGAAAGCCTTCTGTTTTCCATTCTGCATATGTCTTTTCCATTTCAATCTCTCTTTGCTATAGCGACATTAAGCTCATATGCCCAGATTCCAGCCAAAATAAAATCCAGAATGACCAACCAAATCTTTTGAGGATTTCACCTATCTGAGTGATGTTAAAAATAGCTGAACCAATAAACATCACGACGGCGAATCCACACAAATACGGCCAAACACTTTTGAATGTCATTTCATTACTCCATAACTGCGTTAACTAGCTTCAACACATTTGTCATGAATACATTTCGACCAACGATTGGATTATCATAGAACTGATTAACCAACTTGAAATCTACCAGAGATGGAGAAATCTGAGCCTCTGATTCATGTGCTCTAAATGCTTCTTTCGCGTCGGATGTCGCAGAAAATGAAGAACCAAGAGCTTCAATCTGAATGATCACTCCACCAGCAGACTTAATAGCCTTCGCCTCATTATCGAATCGAACATCAGTGAAGATGGTCAATCGTCCAGTGTCTTGATTTTCCTTTATCTTCCTGAGGCCAATGTCCATCCATATAGAATCCGAGATCATATTTCGACCCCAATCGGTTCCAAGAGTTTGAAGCAAGAACCGAAGAGATTTTCCTCCGAAACCCGGTAGAGGATCGTTCTTTCCGGCTCCATTATTCTCACGGTAGATCCTATCGACATCCACCCCAAGGCATTTGACCATTTCTCGTAATGGATCAGCAAAGGATTCTCGTTTTGCCTTGATTCCGGATGACAGAATAGCCTCACCGGCTGAATCCTTTCCAGATCCGGCTTTTCCAGAAAATCCAATAACCGGAACCTTGAATTCCTGGAATCCGTTTGTCTTTCTCGAGATACTATGATAAAAAGCCTCGGCTATTCTCTCGAATTCTATAATAGCGGCTTGTCCTGTTTTCGACATTATTATGTGTTAACTCCTCTCAATCACTTCAATTTCAATACAGTCTTTCGACTTCGTCCATACCATTCTCTCGATTGAACAAGAATTCCCTCTTTGACCAACCTTCTAAGATCTTTGGCCAAACGATTTCTATCATTAAGTTGAACGGTGTGCTTACAATTCACAATCCAGCCATATTCGGAATTTCTAAACCAATCCAGAATTTCTTTCTTCCGTTGAGACCATTTTGGATATGATTGTTGGTATATCCAACCGCTCTTGGCGTTCACTTGGTCAACATCTCATAGGCGGCAGAATTCAATTTTACACCAATCGACCCAGTGTCAATTGAAATCAGTTCTCGCAGAAACTTACTTTGCCTTGGCAGGTATCCAGAAATGAGCAAATCCATTCTTTCACCATGAAGAGGATAATCATATTCATAAAAACTTCCAGGAAGCTTTCCGTTCAAAATAATCTCGGATGCAACCTTTTCGGCTTCTTCCATCGAGTACCTTGGCTTCTTCCACCAAAGAGTACCAACAGTAAGTTTCACCAGACGGTTTGCCTCTTTTTTGATTAGCTCATTACATCGATCGGTGATTTTCTGGTCTACTTCTTTCAGTTTGCTTTCGGCCATCTCTGTCAGAAATGCCCTTTTGATTTCGATTTGAAAATCAGGAAGAACTTTATGCTCGCTCATTTATCGACTCCTTCATTTGGCTTCGTCATACGGTTTGTTCATAATCTTGAACGATCGGACCTTCCCGGTTGACTCATCGACATATTGGAATACTACTCCTTCAAACATGTCTGCTCTGTCAGTGACTCCTGAATTATGGCGGTTCTTTGTGTTCCAGTCGATCCAATAGTCTCCGCAATCGTTGGGACAAAGATCTTTCATTGTGTGAGCCGTCTCAATCTTCTTGATCAACTCTTCGGTGAGCACAGTGAAAGTGAATAGAAGCGGAACCGTATTGAGTTCGTATTTACTGGCGAATCTAAAAAGCTCGTTAAACGGCAAGTATTCAAGAGTCTGAACGTTAATCAATGAAAACCAACGAACATCCTTCTCGACAGTGCTCCAAAGATTATTCTTGGAAGATTGTACACCATAGCCGTGGATTTCTCCACGAACAGCCAGGCTCATCCCAGTCTTCATGCAATGAGCTCGAAGCTTATCGAAAACACCAGACTTCACACACGCCTCCCAGTAGAGATTCGTTGTCGGATTCTCTTTGTCTGGAATCTTGAGTTCGTTATTCCGTGCGCAATAGCCTATGATCGGCTCAGATGTTAAATTGTAGAGATGACCAGGAAGGACGCAGAAAACGGTCAAAGAAGACCCATCGATCTTTTCTGTCGCCGTTCCCATTTTACCAATAACAAGTTCTGGGCTGAAGTTCTGATATCGATCTTCATCCGTTGGGATCAAATTGAATGGAAGAGGTCCTTTAACAGAAAGATCAACCGGAAGTGGAGCCTCGTACTTGGTAACTCCAAATTCATCAGAATAGTCAACACCAACATAATAAACTATTGGACGAAATTGAAGTTCATCCAAAGATACAACCAGACCAAAGCTCCATTCTCCACGAATATTCTTAGCCTTTACCCTTTGGGTATTTGAACTCACGAATGGAAGAAACTTCTGCGACCATTCTCGTTCTTTCGGAAGTGAAGCATCTGGGTGAACGAAGAAACACAGGTCACCGACTTCATACATTCCACGGCCAACAATAGCCTCGTAACCGGCGACATTCACGATGTCCAGCCGATCGGCGTTTTGATGGTTTCGAACGCTTCGGATTGTTTCGAAGGTCATGAGCTTATTTGACATTGTGTTACTCCATGATAAATGTAATGAAGCCAGTCTGGTTAGAACTTTCTGTTCGAAGATTCTTCATTCCGTCATTTTTAGCGAACGCAATGAATTTGGCAATACGATTTCCTGCTACTTCTGGATAAGTCGCCATCCAAATCAACGAGACCTGAAGCTCGCATTGATTTGGAATACGAACTTCAACCTTTGGTTTCCTGACTGGTTCTTTTCCAAGACGAGCCCATTCATCAAGAGCTTCGCGAAGTTCATCTTCACGCCAATCCGAATAGCGGTCCAGAATCCATTGCGGAAGTGGCGGCTTGATCATCGTCTTCATACTTAAAGGCCTTCCCTATTTGTTAGATTGATTCTAACATATCGGAAGGCCGTTGTCCAGCACTGAATTGTAAACTTTTAATCCGCCGGCTGAGTGTTCTCTGCAAACTCGTGCAGGGACTTACGGACGCTATGCTCCGAAGCGCTCATACCAACTCCTCGGCGATTTGCTGCTTCATGTCGGCGGCGGCCATCTGCCTTCGAATTCTTGATGAATGCAAAAATAGCAGACGCCATTTCTTCCGTTGTATTCGGATCACGCAACTTTGTTCGCATCCGTTGACAGAGCTTGGTGTAACCCAGAACACATGTTCGCTTTTTCATTTTCAATTATCTCCTTGATGGCGTTTGAAATTTCAGATTCAACTCGATCGTACCACTCTTCCCATTCTGTGTCTTGAGCGTTTAACATTGGATTTCTCCGGAAGTATGGAATCAGTCTACCACACTTCCGGAGAGTTGTCCAGTTTTATTTCAATATTTCAGAACAATAACTCGAGTTCCACCAACCAACTTACGGTTGAGGCTTGTGCTTTGTACGAAGACGTCCCACACATTGCCTGGTGTCTTGTCCACAGAGATCCGAACTGTACCAGCCGGGATTCCAAGAATTGCACGAGCGTTCGGACCATGGTATGCCTTACCGGAAATCCGATGGACGATCAAGAGGTTCTTCATTGGCCCAAGTTGCTCGGATTTCGTGAGTTGGTAGTATGCCGATCCCTTGACATAATTTCCGATCTTGGACTGAATGAACGGAGCAATTTCTACTCCACTAATCGATACATCCAAGAACTGAAGTGGCTGTGTGAATTCAGCAACAGTCCCAGAATCGACAGCTTTCTGAACTGCTGCCGTGTTAGGACGGAAAAGACTCGAAGATGTGGTTTGACCAGCAGAACGAGTTGTCGCGTATTCGCGCATGGATGAAGTTACGGTAGATTTGACTTCGGAGAAGTCTCGATTCACGTCCCAAATTTGGATGTTGCCATGAGAGATACCAAGGCTCTTTGCGTATCGTTCACCGACCAAATTTGGAACAAATGCGGCAACAGTCACGATATTCGAGAGTGGAGCAAATCGAGATTTTAGCGTGTCAATGGTGATTCGCGAACTATTATCTTCGCCATCGGTCACCAGATAAACCAGGAATGTCCGGTCACGATTATCACATCGTTGGCGAAGAGCTTGGATGTCCGCATAGACCATATCCAAAGAATCGACGATAGCTGTATTTCCGAACGGACGATAGTCATCGAACTTGGCAAAACGTGGATCACCGTCGGTCAGCGCTCGACGACATGTGTCATTGAATGTATACACACTCACTCGGTTTTCAACACCAGGAATAAGATCACCGGTCTCCGAGATTAACGCATTGCATACATTCTTTACTTGACTCGTATGGCGAGTCATTGACCCAGATTGGTCTACAACAAAGTAGACATGATTCACTTGAGACGAATTGATTTTTGCTGTGTTTGACATTTTTGATTCTCCTTGAATTCGGGACTTTGCCCTATGATGTTTGGTATTTCTTTTAGTTTGAGGATTCCCTCAGATGTATCTATCTGTTCAAATTTGTCTGCCCATTTTCTCGGAAAAAATTCACGCAGGCCCGAATCTCTTCTAGATTGAACATTACGGAATTCTCAAGATTCCATGTTGCTCCTACTATTCCAGCCGGCAGTCTTTCTGTCAAAGAATCACGATCGATAAACGCTTCTGGAGCGATAGGATTGAATCCGGGACGGTTAATGAATACAGAAGTCACTAATCCAGCCTTAGATTTCTTACTTGTCTGACCGACCGGGCTCTTGAACACTGGATCCCATTTTGATCCATTAATGTCATTTGTCTTGGCTGAACACTTCATAGCGAAACTAAAGGTGTCTCGATCAAGCTTCTGAAGAAGAGCTCCACCCATACCAAAGGCGATATTGTCCGCACTGAATCCATTCCGCTTCATTGCGTCAAGGATTTCTTCAATACTCAGAGGATTCACTCCATCACCTTGAATCAAGCGAACCTTATTCAAGACCTTGAAACCTTTAGTGTTGATGGTTGAGCCAAATTGTCGGTCAAGAATCAACAGACATCGAATCACGGTATATGCCGGATCACCCGAGTCGGGCCTGATCACTAATGTACCAGGAGCGGCCAATACTTCAGCCTTTAATTCTTCACCCCAGATTTGACCACATGCTTCGAAGATGTTATAAGAGTCGGAAACAACCGCGAACAAACCCGTTCCGAACTTCTCAATCATGTTTCGATAGGCCTTCGCCTCGTTTTCTTGACCCCACGAAGTAATAGTGGAATGCTCCGCCGCCGGAATAGAGAAACCAACATTGCTCGACTTATAAATCTCTTCGGCAAAAATCAATGCCTCCATTGTATCCGTACCCATAAATCCGGTTGCCAAATGCGCAAACCCGCCTAGTTCGGCAGACTCATGCGAACTAACTCCTCGTGCTCCAAAATCATGGAGCATAAAAGGCAGCTTGTCCAAGGTGTCACATGTCTGATCCATGTAATGCCGAATGATTTCATAGCAATAATTTGAGATCGAAGCGACAGTCGATGGATACCAAAGACATCGCTGGATCAAGGTTTCAAGAAAACCCGGAAGCCAGAAGAAATCTGGATCGGTATTCACAATTGTCAAGATCGGAACACCGACATCAACAATAGTTCCTTCCTTTACCACATTGATTTTCACGGCGCTCAACAATCGACCGCTATGACGATCGACCAAAGTCTGCCATCCTTCTTCATTGAATGGTTCTCCACATGCTTCAACGATTCGCTTCGCCTGCTTAACATGAGCAGATGTCACTCGAAGGCTTTCCAAGAGAGTCAATAAGTATCGTTGACCGACACAGACAATCTTGGTAATGCTTCGTTCGTTTGACAATTCTTTCGGAGCACGTGCCTCAATGTACTCATACACATAGTTGGTGCCGGGTGGATATTGCAGATAATGACTATGCTTGTATGCATCTGTCATAAGGATCGGATTATTTGAACGGTTCATATGCTTCTCCATTAACGATTATATGGATGTTGTGATTTAGACGACCTTTGCTTTCCACTGGAGATGATTTTCCAGCATCTCGAGAAGAGGTCGGTGATTTGGAACAAGTTCTCCGTCAAAGAACCAAGGAAACGGACCTGGATCGATCAACTTCAGTTCGAAAATGTCATCACCCGGGGCGAGTCGACCTCCGACAGCCTTTCCGATGAACATCAACGTTTTGATCTTATCAACTTCTCGACGATATCGCCAATCATCGATTTTGGCTGATCCGATATACTCAAGATGGCCAAGAACTAGTCCAGTCTCTTCCAGAACTTCCCGCCGTGCGTCATCCTCAAAAGATTCAGATTGCGGCTCGGAGAAACCGCCGGGAAACCGCCAAAGGTCTTCGTTCTTTTTCCGGCCAAGGACCAACAATCCATCCTCCGTGAAAACGGCCACGTCCACTGTGGTGAATGTTGTAGGATAGCGGTGATAGGCAGACCACACTGCACCAGCCCGGAACTCTGAAGACGCCTGAGGGTTCTCGGCAATGCTTTCTCGAATAGCCGTGCCGGAAGTCTCTTGCCGAATCATCTTTGGTTCGAGGACAATCGTTGGATGAATGCCCTTGTAATGAGGAATGAACGAATCTCGAGATCCATAAAGAGTTGGAACAAGATTTGCCTTTCCAATATATCCAGAAATGACTTCGTCAAGATTCTTCGACCAAACTTCGTCCAGCATCTCGTCCTGGATGTATCGGAAAGCCACACGCTCCTCTACACCAATGTACTTAAAATGGTGTTGAAGCATTCGCTTTCGTGCAGTGAAATCGAGAGGATTCGCCCGAGTTGCTCGGACTGGAGAGTTACCAAGGACAACCAACAAAAATTCATGCGTAGCCAGAACTTCATTGAAAAGTTCAATGTGACCAGGATGAAGCTGTGGAACCTGGAAACGACCAACAATGACACCAAGTGTATCTTTCATTTTCACTCCTTCTTTGCGGTCAACGTTTACACCGCATTCGTTAGGAATCATTATATCAGCTAGGCAGGCACTTGTCCATACCTAGCTGATAAGAATTTACAACATGTTACGCTACAGGATCGTAGCCTTCTGCCAACAGGATTGCGGCATTTCCGATCAAAAGAGCAGACGCCACTGGAGTTGTGTAGGTTGACGCTCCGGTTCTGCTCAAAACTTCTACACCGTTGGTGTAATAAGAACCCTTCACCAAAGTAGAAGTTCCATTAGAACCAGTATATTCAGCGTAGGCAAAACTGTCTACGTCATGGAGCAGATCATTCGAATATTGGCAGTCATAGAGCACTCCGTTGCGGACAGTCACATATCTTCCGGTCTTTACGCCGGCAATATAAAACGCTTGGTCCGGAGTGTAGCTATAGGTGAATTGAGCAGTACCATCGGTGATTGCCCCAGTAGCTGGATGCTTCAGTGCTGCTCCGGTCGCGAAACCTGCGGCTGGAGTAGTAGCGTGAGAGGTACCAGCGGTTGTGCAAACATACACGTGATAAAGAGCGGTCGCTCCATCGGCAAGGATTTTGATGATCTTATCACCAAGGGCATATGCAGTAGCCCGAGCAATTTCTCGAGCCTTTCCGCATGCGATATAAGCCGGTCTGGCACCAGCGTCATAATGTAGACGACCTTGTGAATCTAAGTGAAGAATTCCTTCACGAGTAAGAGTTTTAGTTTGTGCCATTTTGGTTCCTCTGAATTATGGTGAATCAATACGTTGTGATCTTATCTATTCTCAATTACTTCACGGATGATTCTAATCATATTCAGGACTTCTCTTGGAGTTTCTTGATTTTCGTCCAATTGTGCTACATGAATATCCAGAGAATCTATTTCGGCTTCATGAAACGCATGGAACTTTATGATCTCTCGATACCAAAAACTTCTGGACACTTCTTGCAAAATTTCACTCGACCATGCGTTATGATCAAGTTGGCAAAGCCGACCTTTAGAAAGGAACTTAAGAATCCTTCTGATAAATCTATGCTTCTTGTAAGACTCACGAAACTCAATAACCAAAGCGGAAATACAATTCTGCTTATAGATGCTATTCTGGAGTCTTAGATTCTTCAGTTCCTGCTTCACTTCTGACACTTTCATAATGTAGTTTCTCCAACAACTGTCTCACGACTGATAAAAGAACAATAGCTATTAGTATGAGTATCAGAGATTCTAGGATCATGCCGGGACCAAATGATTCGAATCCCACAGCTTGAATCCACAAATCGGTTGATCGAGCAAGACCGTATTTGGATTCCCTTGAGCCTCATCATATCCAATAACCGATGCTACTTTTCCATCCGGCTTCACTTGAAATTGTTTCTTCGCGCCAATCAGCACACCCTCTTTGACCTTAACTCGTGCTCCAATTGGGTACCTATTAATGTTGCTCATCTAAACGACTCTCCTGACATTATCAAACGCCGAATTTTTAGAATCTGTTTCATACCAACCTCTACCCTTTAGGCGAAATTCGGATGGAGTCAAAATGACAACTCTCCAGTTCGTGACCGAATCAGATTCCCCACATTCACAGTCTCCAAGCATCTCATCCTGGAACTGAGAAACAGAAAGGAATCTCTCAATCACAAATCCGCATTTTGCGCATTCGAAGTTATAGGTCGGCATGGTTACTTCACTTCAACATGCTGTGACACCGAACAGATTGTGTTTTTCTCTACGCGAACCAGATCATAGGCACTTTTATCTTCCGAGAAAAACAAAGTGAACACCACCTCGCCATTCTCTGAAGATATCGTGAAATCCAAGATCTTGGAACGATTCAAAGTCGTACGTTGGTTTCCATCCTTGTCTATTGACACGCATTTCATGTCAAAGACAATGTCTGGTGCTTTCTTGTTTGATTGGCTAGCCGCCGGAGCAAGAGTTGCCCAGACACCAGCTGATACAAAAAAGACGGCTACCAATCCAGCCATCCAATCGGTAAATGGTTTTGTGTTAACTTTCATTTGCTTCTTCCTTCATGGTTTATACAACTATCTATCCTTCTATGTCTCCAAATCTCGGAAGTGGAGCCCATCTGATAATGTCATCCTCTGGAACAGGGTGCATCGTTCCTTTGAACTTTCCATCTTCTTGGATCTCTACAATCATTGTGAGCCATTGCTGGAACACTGGAGACCAATAGGCGACAGACGGCCACATAAAAGATTGCCGCATTACTCCAATTGGAGTACCGTCTTTCGGAGCCGGCGGCATACTATTTCCGAACTTCTTCCATTTCATTTTGATTTCCTTGCTGCTTCAATAGTTGATATTGCCGGCGTGATCCCAAGTCGTCACACCTTTATTTTTAGCTTGAAGAGCGTATACAGTCTTGAGAGAGTATCTCTTTTCTGTCACATCTTCTAGAGTTACAAAATCATTTTGCTCCCATACACAAACTCTTTTATGCGCTGCTTTGAGTTCGCTTACGTATTCTTCTGTCAATTGATATTCCCAATCTTTCCGTTTAATGCACTCATCAATTCGAACTCTCTCCAGATAATGTTGCTCGGTCTGCTTAACAAGATCAATCGGATAGACTTTGTTTTCAATATCAACCCAATCGCCAACTAGACCGTTCCATAGTTTTACTTCTGGATCTCCAGGAATTGAGTTTAGAAGTTCAATCAATTTTGATTTCTTCACCTAATCTTCTCCAATATTCAAAGCACGACCAAGTGCTTCACCGGCTATTCTTCGTCGCATGACGGCTAATTCTCTCCAATAAGCATGCCATTCCTATTTTCCGGCGGACTCACCAGGAAATTGAGGCTCAAGACAAATCGCCTCGAGACCCGCAATCAGGTAAGAGATCTTTTTGTCATGGTTCAATTGTTGACTCATTTCTGCTTTCCAAATATGAGGCTTCATTTAATTTCTTTGAGATCAGAAAGGAATTCGTCGGATGGATTCAGTGAATTGATTCTCTTGATTTCAAGATACAGCGCATCAATCTCTTTCTGAGTTTGATCTGCTACTTCGTTGGTGAACTGATACACAGGAAGACTCAGAAGCCGATTCATGTTTGCGTCGACATCTTCCTTCTTGAATTCAGAACTAACCAAAGCGAAAGTGAACTCCTCACGAAGAATATCTCTGGTCGATCGCTTATTGAAATAGAAATTAGGATCAGCCAGAACCTTCCGGATAATCAGAAGTTTCATCAGAAGAAACTCTAGATCGGCACTGACGGCTGCTAGCTCCCTAGCAAACCTCTTAGGGTATACAGATAACCGGAACTGAACAAAATCCCATATGAGTGATCCTATGGTCGAGTAGGTATTGACTTTCCCGTCTGGACTGATAACCACGATATTCTCGGTCATTTTGACCACGAGCTTCAGATCAGAAAGAATCTGGCCATCATCATTCTTCTCGAAGGCACCAGAAACCTTTACAGCAAATCGGAACTTTCCGCCGGAAGTTTCATCGGTGTAGTCATTGATGACACCTTTGTCAATTAACTTTTCTAGTTTCTCAATGTAACCTTCACGGTCATAGCCGTATGGAAGCTCAGTGACCGTGATAATGTTCTTCTTGGTTCGCTCGATTTTTCCAGACACAATCCATGATTGACGGCCATTCTCGACGAATGACTCTACTTTTCCACTGAACTGCGGAAACGAAGGTTTGATATGAGTCGCTCTTGCTGACTCTTCGGTCAATTTTCCGGACAAGATGTCTGATATGAACTTTTTGACAGAAGAGACAGATCGAGGAAAAATGTCAGTAGCAAATCCAACAGCCATACCAGAAGAGCCGTTAATCGCTACTATTGGAAGAATTGGAAGAAAGAAAGAGGGCTCGTTTCCGTCTGGAGATTGAACACAATCTTCGGAGTCCAAAAAGATCTTAAGGACTTCCGGATTGACTCGAACAGAAGTGTATCGAGCAGCCGCTGGGATTTGAACAATCCTGGAACCAAAGTTACCTTCACCTTCCAGCAATGGAAGGTTATTTGCCCATTGAGCTGCCATCAAAGACGCAGCATCTTGAAGTGAAGAATCTCCGTGGTGGTAATCAGCCTCGACAATAACTTGACCACAAAGCGCAGCAGTTTTCGTCAATTTCTTGGCGTGATTCATCGCCGTCCAGAAGATCTTTCGATGAGAAGGCTTCATTCCGTCAACCAGTGACGGAATGGCTCTAGAGAAGACCACATACCGTGCGTAATCACGGTGCGGTCCATTAATCAATTCGGTGATAGTTGTCAAAATTCTTTACTCCATCATATCAGATAAACCAAAACAACCATCCAAGAATAACACCTAGAGGAATAAGCAAAACGCCAGAAACTTGAGCAATGAAAATGGCATTGAAAATAACAGGAGAAGCCGAAAGAATGTAATACAGATTCAGACAATATCCAATCACAACAAGAAATGCAATTAGTCCCATAAGAAACTTTCCGATGGTTTGATTACACTTGTTCACATTTACCCCTAAGGAATTCAATGAAATTCCTTATTGACATGTGGTAGGTCGAAGACTATCAGGATTTGGTGTGACAGAAATGACCGGAGTTGTTGGGTATTCAATCAGTGATGCAGAATTTCTTGTTGTGAAATACAAAACACCACGATAACAAGCAGTGGTGAAATTCGGATCTGATTTTTCGGTTCGTTCAACTTGCGTTTCTTGTGAACTGGCCGAACGAACTTCTTTCAGTTTTCCACTAGCCGCCATGTAGAATGAAAAAATAAGCGCTATCAAAACAATGGAAATCAGCAGTTCAAATACAGTGAAACCTTTACTGGTTTTCATTACGAACTCCTAAATTTCTTGATTTGCGGCACGAACAAGTTGATCAAGCGCATCCTCAGATCTGGCCCAGAGTAGGACTTTACATCCATTGATTTCTTCTTCAAAAGGATCGGTCCAACACCATACAGTACCGTATGCTTTTATCATTCTTCGCATATGTGCTTTATCTTCCTTTGGTGTGTCAGAACCGGGCGAATGCTCCTTGATTAGCCGCTTCAATGAATGCTTCCATTTGACTCCGTTTAGAAAAATCATAGTGAAATCCAAACAATGATCAGGGAAAGAACGGCAATCATCAGGATGACATTATCCATTAGATTTGAAGGTTGAACTTTCATGTTGCTTCTTCCTTAAATGGAGACCATCACTTTGTTGAAATTCCATCGGGTGCCAGTTGGATGAGGCACGCCGTTTTTGTTCAAATGATACGCAGCAATCTTTGCAATAGCATCAATCTCCCATCGAGTGAGAGTCTTGAGATCCTTTCCGCCGGCCGCCACCTTGAGAGCGTCTAATCTGGCCTGATTGATTTCTTGATTAGTCATTTCAGCTTCTCCGGTTGTTGAAAGAATTTTACCATAGCGACTGGAACATGTCCAGCACTAGTTCCAACATGATTGTAAATTATGTTTCGTTCGGAAAAGTCCAATCGTACATGATAAAGACGGTGTCCCATTGGCGATTGTAGAACTCTCGACCGCACAGACACTTCCTGACCAAAGAGATCAAATCATTCATATCAAGTACTTGTTCTTTCCTTGGAGGATCATATCGTGTCAAGACTTCGGCAGTACCGTGCCCATCTTCAACGAAACGGATATGGCATTCGCTCTTCATGCCGGTATTGAGGTTGTAGAAAACTTTACCTTCTCGGAAGGTCAAAGAAACTTCAACGCCAAGACGAACCAGTTCTTCGATAATATTGTGGATCATGTTGTTGCTCCTTGACTATGGAGTGATCATATCACCAATGAAGAAGGATGTACAGTCTTATTTCACCGAAGATTGTAAACTATTGTGCGGCCAACCATTGGATGCGCTTCTTACTTGTCAATCCATGAGCATCGGACGAAGCACAAATTAGGCCTTTTATATCTCTCGGCTTTGATCGGTGAAGAGAAATATTGAGCAATCCAATAGCCTAAAATTTCAAGTTGTTCTGGATCATCCTCGAAGATTGTTTCCACTTGATGTCCATTTTCAATCAAACGAATTAAAATGTCGATCTTATGGTTCGCGGAATCTTTTCTAGTTCGGCCTTGTCCCTTTAGCTTCATATTGAAGAAAATTGGCGGCCAATTAGATTTATCTCCAAGAAGCTCTTGCAGTTTGTTGTACACAATTTCGCATTCATCAAATCCACGGCCAGTCACAATGACATCGGAGGCCGTAGGACAAAGCCCAATAGAAACCACACCATCAAAATCAAACATGTTCATACGCTCTTCTCCTGTTCCATTTTAATTTCTTCCAATCTGTCTTGAACTCTGTCCAACATGAAAATTCCAGGAACGCAGAACGGTCTAACCTCTTTTCCTAAATCAGTTTTCACCTTGAAATTTGGATCAATAAGACAATCCAAGATCTTTCGAAGTTCATTTGCGCAGGAATGAGATCCGTTTGTTCCAGTTTCCCATCTATAACCGCAGCTACAACATTTTGAAATGCTCATGAATTTAGCTCCTTATCCTTCAAGACAACCAAACTTTCCGAGCATCGGCCGATGGACCAAATGCGATCATCAAAGACTTCTCGGCGTCCACATCCTTCTCGATCTTTGACATCCGAGGATTTCGAATCATCTCGGCGTAATCGGTTTCATTCATGGAACCGAGACCTTTCAAATAGACCGACTTGGCTTTTGGTGGTATTGTAGCCAAGGCAGCTTCATCAAGGCCGTAGACGAATCCGACTTTAGTTCCATCCATCCATCTGTAGGAAGGTGGCTCTACAGCCCATAGGTGACCTTGAGCCACCAGATTTGGCCAGAGCCGCATAAACAGATTCACCAACAAGGCTCGGATAGAAGAACCATCATGGTCGGCATCTGTCATAATAGCGATGGTTCCATATTCCAAATCGTTAGGATCAACTTCTTCACCTGGACGAATACCAAGGACGGCTGCGATCTCCTTGACTTCCTTGTTCTCGAAAATCTCGGCCAGACTCATTCCGTGCGCATTGATAATTTTTCCGCGTAATGGAAACCCACCGTGCCTTTGAGGATCTCGGACATTTGATAATTGTCCAATAGCCGAGTCACCTTCGGTCAAGAAGAGGATTCGTTGCTTCGGATCAGGATGGTTAGCAGGCAAATGCTTGGCCACTCGAAGCTTCTTCATGTCTTTACCAAGACGCTTAACTTCGGCTCGCTCTTTGGCTTCCTTCTTGAGAAGAAAAGCCTCGACAATTTGATCGCAGATATGTGAAGAACCAATCAACTTCTTGGCGACAACCTCACCGTCAAAGTCCTTGATCAAATGCGTCCATGAACCTGGCGAAGAGCTGAGATACTCCTTGGTCTGAGATCGAAACTGAGGATCAACCAGACCGTCGAGCATTACGATAAAGCAAGTTTTTGCTCGGATGTCATTTGGTTTGATGTCTACTTTGTGCTTCTTTGAAAGCTTCGCTGCGACCACATCGATGATCTTGTTTCGAACATACTCTAAATGAGTTCCACCTTCGTAGGTGTCAATTCCGTTCACGAAGCTAAGGTTGACATTATCGTCGGATGAAAGAATCGCCAATCGAAGATTCTCGTATTCGAAGGTGATTGGTTCTCCACCAATTCCACAAAGAGGACTCGAGGCTATTGCACCGGCATATTTCTTGAATGATCGTGATTGAACCACAACGCCATCCAACTTGAAAGTGATAGCCGGAAAACATGCAGCCAGATCGAAGATTCGGCGCCGAATAATCTTCACGGCGGCCTCTACAGCCGCCAAATCAAAAATTGTCGAGTCTGGCACATAGGAGATCTTGGTGTATGGGTCTCCCTTCTTGGCTCGAAGTCGCCGGGCAAACTCGATACCACGGTTCGATTCCAAAGTGTAAAATTGTTCACCGTCCTCAATGTCAGCCTGGAAGTCCTGAGACAAGATGTTGACCAATGTTACGCCAAGTCCATGGGTTCCGATAGAGACTGCTCGATCAGTGTCGAAATTGCTGCCGGCTCGAAGATGCTGAAGAGCCAGATCGGCCATCAGATGCTCGGAGTCTTTTGCTTTCCGCAATGGAATGCCACGACCGTTGTCCTGAACGGTGAATCGATAGTTGCCTTCTTTTGTCTTCTCGGTCTTCACCCAGATAGTAAAGACTCCACCTTTGGCTGATTTATGACCAAGACGATATGACTCATCAATAGAGTTAGAAATCACTTCATCGAAAAGTTTCACCAGTGCCGGAGAAAAAGAAACCTCCTCCCATTTCAATTCTGGAGTGTTCTTGGATTCGTCGAGAACCCAACATGTTTTCGACTGAGGAGCAACAGCACCTACATACATCGATGGCCGCTGACGAACATGCTCTACATCGGTCAATGCTCGGATTTCATTTGCTGAACTCATGATTGTCTCCAAACTACAAGGATTGTATTTTATCATACGGACGATGGATTGTCCATCACTTTATTCGGCCAAAAGAAAAGGGCCTTTCGGCCCTCTCTTTACTCTATGAAACTTCTATTCTACTTCGCGTCCTCCCAGACCAATGCACCAACAGAAACCGCACTGGTTGCCTGGAACACTACAAACTTATTTCCATTTTCCAACTTTGCCAACCGTGCCGCCTCGGTCGCGGCCGAATCATAACTCTTATGGACCTTTGGACCTGAAGAAAAGACTGGCACTCCATTGACCAACTTCGCAATCACATAGAACTCAAAAGTCGTCTTGTTTGATGGAGCTCCGCAGTTTACTTCTACCTCCGTGCGAGGAATCGGATTATCCTTGGCAGGTCGGGCCGAGATAAAATCATTAAGACGAGTATGCGCACTTGTACCAAGATGTTGGTTAAGCTTCATTCGAAGGATTTCATAATGGAAAGAAACTCGCAAATCAGGAGAAAACGCCTTCGCTCCGATCTTCTTGAATGTAAAATAGCGACCAGAACTCGTCCAGGATCCTGTGATTCGAACGCCTGAAAATTCTGTACCATTGATCAAAGAAAGCTTTTGTTTACTTCCTGATGTCGAGATGTTCGAATAGAAGGTGAAGTCCTTTCCATTATCATCTCGTGATGCGTAATATGTGCCTGGGGCGATTCCCGAAACACATGCAGCAATATCAAAAACTCGATTACCCATAATTGTAAACTCCTTTCATTTTATTAGACCTCTGAAACCAAAACACCAGTGACTAGTTCCTCTTTGATCACAAATCCATGATATGGAAATCCATCAAACCCTTCAATCCGATACTTCTTCTCTAGAGTTTTGATCTCTTCTGATCACCATCAGCCCATCTGGCGATAAGGTGGAATCGTTTGCCGTTTGCCGTTTTCATGAAGTGATTGTCCGTAGAATTAGATCTTCACCTTCTTGGCGAAGCCATCCACCTCTTTCTACCTCAACTCTCGGAGCTCTCACTCCAACTTCTTCAAACCATGGAATGCAATCTTGCTCACCTTGACCTTCAAACCATTGAGCCAAATGAACAGCTTGCTGCATAGTAAGATTTTCAATTATGAGTCTCATGTCCTCTCCCATGATCCATTGGTCATGTCTAAGACTGTAGTGTCTTTACTTGAAGAGATGGCAGACCAAACTTTTCCGTCAACCGAAACATAATACGACTCGTGTTGTATTTCAGGAAAGGTTTCTCCAACAACATCCTCTAATCGATACACTTGAATGTCCAAATTAGTTCTCCATGATTTTGGCGTCCCCACCAGGAATCGAACCCGGATCAATGACTTAGAAGGTCACTGCTCTTTCCGTTGAGCTATAGGGACAAATTGATTATTCAGAAAATCCATTTTGATCTTCGAATTCTTTAAGATTCTGCGGAATTTCAGCAAACCCAAGAATGTCAGCGGCATTATAGCCAGTTTCACGACCGCTGTCCTGAATAAATCGACCAAGACTTGCGTCAAACCGACCAATCATAGCTGGATGCTGATCGGCACCTATTTCATTTATTTCATCTTTAAGCCATAGCAAATACCATTTTCCATCAAAAGGCGCGGAAAGTTTAGGTTTTTCAAATTTCACAGGACACCTCATAATGATCAAAGAATTGTTCAGAGGATTTCGTGTACGGCGTTTCGTAATCGTCCGCTTTCACTGGCGTAGCATACAAGTTCAGGACGATCCTCTGGAACCACCTGATAAATGACCTGGATCTTTATGGCAAATCCAATGGCAATCAAACCATCTCTTTTGTTCCGATAGCTAATCGGCTTTTGCTGGACGAGAAGCCCAACAGATTCTCTGGAACTGCACCAGCACCACTCCGTGGGTGAGTCGCCAAAGGATTTGAATTGTCCTTCGGGCCAATGCCAATGAAGCGCAACCTTCACTGGTGTTCTACATACAAGGTTTAACAATGGCACACCTTGTTATACTCTAATGGTTGCCGGCCGCATGTACTGGCATACATCGCCGGCATTCGGTGACTCTTGGAACCACATGCTAGTGGTTCCAAGCTCCGCGTAATCCAAGACCTGCCAGAGTCTTGGCCTGCTGCCGAACTTTACTGCTAAATATCGTGACATCGTCGACCGCGTGTCTTCTTGGACAAAGCGTATCATTCACGCCACGATTCTTTCAGGAAAGCACTGGTCTCGATCCAGATGCCTTTCGGCACGATCCGTTTTCGAAACGGTCCTAAGAATCCCACCTAGTTTACTTTCCAATTTTGGTAGCTTGCCTGAGTTTCGATCTCAGTATCACTGGCTTATGAAACCAGGGCGTCAGCCATTTCACCTGCAAGCTATTGATTTTGTGCGTCCTTTCGGATTCCAACTTATTTGCTTCTCATTCAACCGCCGCCGAGCTGATTGAGTGTGATCGTTCCAAACGCCATAAAACTTGTCGGCGTCACGAAGCATCAAACGGCAAATCAGACCAATATCTTCACGAAGCTCGCATGCCTCTTCGGCGAAGAGTTTATCATCCACGAACAAGCGGCAATGGAACCATCCATTAATACTCGTCACCTTGATTTCGGTCTTGTTGTCCATAACTTCTCTCCATCTGATGGAACAATTTTACCATACCCATGGATACATGTCCAGCAATGAATTGTAAACTTTACTTCAAATTTGGTCGGTCTGCACCAGGATCGGAGCCTGGATCTCCACGTCAGAGGTGGCGACTTAGTATAGCCCCTACAGACCTTGCTGCGCCACGCTCCTGTTGACCCGGTCGTCATCTTAGTCTACGTTGTGGCGTCTACGTAGAAGCATCTGGTGAGGATGATCTCCAAGAGGACTCCACCAGAAAAGCCCTCTTGTGTTCTTGTTACCCCATATGCACTTCGCCTTGGGCGATAGATAATTATCTATTTTGAGGCAATTACTATGTTCACTGTTTATAAAACAACTAACCAAATTAACAACAAATTCTATATTGGCGTTCATAGAACGAATGATCCATTTGATGAATATTTAGGATCAGGAAATATGATTAAGCGCTCAATTAAGAAATATGGAAAAGAGAATTTCAAAAAAGAGATTTTAGCAATTTTTGATAATCACACAGACGCGTATAATGAAGAAAAGCGAATAGTGACTATGGAATTGTTAAAATCAGAATTTTGCTATAATCTTTGTGTTGGTGGACAAGGTGGCAGAGGATTTATGCGGCCTTCTGAAGAAACAAGAGCAAAAATCAGTAAATCTTTATACGGCAAAATTCCATCTCAAGAAACCCGCAACAAAATTGGTAAAGCTCATAAAGGTAAAATAACCTCAGAAGAAACACGAGCGAAAATTAGTAAAGCCAACATCGGAAAAATATTTTCCGAGGAATCAAAACAAAAGATGAAAATTGGTGCGACTAAAAGAAAACCAATATCTGAAGAAACACGAGCAAAAATGAGAGAATCTCATAAAGGACATTCTGTTTCAAAAGAAACAAGAGAAGCGATAAGCAAAGCACGACTCAATAGAAATTCTTAGCTTCTGTTGATTTTACCCTGAGCAATAAGTGATAATTGTCCGGCGTATTTTACCATCATCTTCTTGGCGCAAGCAATCTGCTTCTGGCTCAAGAATCCACGAGCCTTAAGTTGCTTGGCGAAGCTCGAAAGTATCGGAGCATCTGCGCCATTGAAGCCGACACCATTATTCTTGTTGGTCGACTCTGTTTGCTGTTCGTCCCAGGTCTGGAAATCAAAGATCGCCAGAATTCCACGATACAGCCACTGATCCGACGCCATCAATTTTTCAATGATGAACTCTTTGGTCAATTTAGTCTTGGTGGTCATATCTGTATCTCCAGTTGGTAGAGTAATTCTACAACAACGAAGACACCTTGTCCAATGCTGGATTGTAAACTTTAGTCCAAAGATGGATCATTGTGATTATAAAAATTCATGACATCACCATTCCATCGTTCAAGTGAATCCTTTTCCTCTTCATGAAAGAACGGAACCAGAAACATGTAGAACACATAGACGGCATATCCAAGAAAAACAAAAAGCATCATAATCGCCATCACAAAAGTATCTAATTGCATTTCTCTTTTCCTTCACCGCAATAATGGGACTCCAGTCGGATTTGAACCGACGTTTCCCTGACTGAGAATCAGGTGTCCTAAGCCTCTAGACGATGAAGACGATGAAGACGTTTAACGAAATTCTGGATTCGAACCAGAGTTTACCCTCCTTTGGCAAGAGTTGTCCTAAGCCGCTAGACGAATTTCGCTATTTTGGTCCCTTCACCAGGGATTTATTTCTTTTTGACCCTGGAGCAAATTTTTGTCTATCTGGGAATTGAGCATTTAAAAAATGAATTATTGCAGTTCCAGAGACTCCGAAATCTATTCCAATATCGATCATCCTTTCCCCAGCCAAATATCTCTGCAAAACGGCTGAAGGGTCTTTGATTTTGTTTTTCAAGGCCGACGATTTATGATTCCCCTTCCCGGGTCCAGGAGGCTTCCTATTCCATATATTTCTACCCAGGAAAAATCCCTCAGGAATTGAATCACCAGATTTAATTTTCTTATTGATCTTTTCAACAGGATTCGAAACCCATACAGTTCCGTATTGACTCGCTGTTTCTCCTGAACTTATTTCTTTCATTCGAGAAGAAAAGGCTCTTTTCAACTGTCCATATAGTGACCTACTAACTCTTTTTGTGTTTACTCCATTGTAACACATGCTGTGTAAAGCAAAAATCAAATTTGGGTAATTCGGATAGAGCTTAACAAGTAGAATATGGCATAAGAAATGCTCTTCTGGGGTCAGATCAACTAAATTATTAGGGTCATCCGATCCTCCCATACATCTTGGTATGATATGATGTCGTTCTGTATACCCAGTTAGAAATCTATTTCTAGCACGATTGACCAAAGAATTGTAAATTTTTAGATAATTCATTTTATTCTTGATAAGTATGATAAACTATCTATCCTACTTATCAAGAGAACTTGGATCAATCGGTTATCAGCCGAACGCTCTTAGACCATTGAGCTATGAAGGGTCTTTGAATCATTTTCTCATATACTTTTCAAGCAAATGTAGATTAAACTTTAGCCATGCCTTTCCATCTTTAGGAGAATTCCACTCGTCGCCGTATTTGCGCCGATGCGGCATTTCTTCCTTTCCATCCTTCAACAAACTACGAACCTTTCTTCGCTCTCGACGATGTTCATCTCGCTTGAACGGCTTATCTGATCTAGCTGTCGTGTGACCAAAAATCGGAGTCTTTCTTCTTGATCTGCTCATTGTTTACCTCTTTTAGGAATGGTACCTACAAGAGCTTCACTTTCTTCTCCTTGAGCTGTCGATGGAGATCACAAGCTTCAGCGGCTAACTTCGCGATTGCATTGTACTCATCAGGGGAACGCCGACCATCGAGCTGAGAAAGTTCAAGTCGGATCTCAGCTAGTCGAGCCTTTACCCTTTGGATTTTCTTGAATTCCAGCAATGTGTTCATATCGATTCTCCAGTTGTTGGAACAATTTTATCCTAACAAAAGAGCTTTGTCCAGCTTTATTTTCGAGCAAGTGAAGTCAGTCTGAATGTCCTGATCGGTTTTCCAGGAAGGTCCATCTTGACCTTGACGTACAAGGTCTTTTGTTTTTCTCGTTGTCGCTGTAAATCCCAGTTGTCATCTTTGTTCTTGAAGACCTCAATCACTTGACCGGATTGACCAGCAATCCCGTAGGAGAGATCTTCATCACGTGAGATATTCCGAAGCAAAGAAACATTGTCACCAGGTCGGATTCCAGAATGTCCCATAATCAAATCTCCATTTCATCAAATATTTCAACCGGGAAGAGCCATCCGTTAACCGGAACCTTTTGGATTCTTACCGGAGAGTAAAAACATGTGTGTTCCCAGCACCGTCTAAATTCACACCATGCAAGAAAATCATTTCCGCACATGGCCATCTCTTGCGCGAAAATTCTATTACTTTTCTCTGTAGACTCATAGCGACGATGGTTCTTCCTATACCAATGAAGCAGCTTCTTTGCCGGTGTATACTTAAACATCATAACCTCGTCAAAGTGGCGGCGTAGTGAGTATTCGAAACCCATGCGACTTTGCCGCACCGAATGCTTTCCAGGCATCGCTTGGACCCTGCCAAGGTACTACGCCACTTATTCTATCTTTACGCCGCTACCAGAATTCCAGCGGTCTTGATCATTTGTTCATTCGTCTTAAAAGTCTTTCCGGTAGCAATATCTTTCACAACAAACGGATTTGCATAGCAACGACTCTCATAACCAACAACAGCGTAAAACTTACCGTTGATCACAAAGGTCTTGTTTGCTGTCTCGGAGGTTAACTTACCGAAAGACTTGTATTTCAACATGTTTTGAAGTGCGAGCATTTCCTTGGTTACCGCTTCACCGGTGTCATCGGAAATCGAACTCATCTCGATACCAATAGAAGCCAAACCAACAGCCTCAGCGTAGCGGAACTTCTTGAGTTGAAATTTTACTCCATGCGTTTGTCCGATCAGACTCAGAGCAGCCTGGATCTCGGCGTCAATCTGAGCAACTTTGGCTTTCGTCAGTGCGGTCATGTCTTTATCTCCAGTTGGTAGGAGTATTGTACAACATCCATGGCACCTTGTCCAACACTATTTCGCCGCAAATTGTAAACTATGATGCACGCTCCAGTGGGCAATCTAGGTGAAATCTGAGAAACTTCACCGGTCCAACTACTGGAACATCCACTAGAATTTTTGCCGATGCCATGGGATTCGAACCCAACCCTCCTCGCCCAATATGGCTCAGAGTGCCAACCAATACACCTTGCTTCGGCTCAACACCACCAGGATCATGACTCCTGAGTGTCGGGTCATATCGTCGACTATATGCCCAGTTGTGTTCTTCACCCCTACCAGGAATCGAACCTGGATGTTCCTAGTTTAGGAAACTAGAGCTTTGTCCGTTAAGCTATAGGGATATGATGGAGTCTCGAGACGGAATCGAACCGCCGTACACGGCTTTGCAGGCCGCTGCATGACCACTCTGCCATCGAGACGAAAATTCTAGACCAACAACTCAGGAGAGGATCTACTCTCAATCTCTGGCCCTATGCCAGTGCTGAATCATATGGATGACCAATACAAGCTTCTGTCTTGTTGATCCAAATTCAAGGCCCTGACCTAGTATCTGTGACCCATACTAGCGGTCTCTCATTCTTCTTCAGAACATCAAGGCCTTGAATTTGGCGCTCCGTATCGCCGGAGCAACGCGAGCAGACTGGGTTAGCCGGCGTCTGCTAGGTCAGCTTCAAGCAGCCATAGCTACCGGAGAGAAATACTCGTCATTTGCGGGTATTTAATTTGTGCTGATTACGTCAGTCACCTTTCGGATCGCCAACAGATAATTATGACATCGGTCGATACTTTACGCCCACATCAGAAGCAAACTATAAATTCCAAAGCTCTCGTCATTCAGAAGATACGGTATTGCTTTTGGTGTAGGCGGGGGACATCGCAGTCCCCGTGTCGCTGCCTTTTGACTGTCAGTTTACGATCATTTCTAGCCCTTCATCGCGCGAACGACTTCGGGAATCTAAAACTTTGTGAAATTCGAGTTAGGCTGCGTTACCTTCCTCCGCATATTCCGCGGCAGTCACAATTTATAACTGACTCGACAGCTGGACACATGCATCCATTATACCAATTTCACAAATCTCTTACGTGTTCAGCACATGAAGCACCGGGAGGTTCTTGATCCGGCGAAAGTCTTCAGCACAAGGACTGTAAACAAACACTGCGGTATCAGACTTCTCGTGACGATCTCGAATCAAGCCAGTTTGAACATATCGAACAGCATGATTCTTACCTTGGATCTCGATACCTTCATCGTATGCATCGTCATAAAGCCGGCCAATGTTCCGTTCGACCATCGACATCTCACCGATCAGCATGTTGTTGGCTTTGTCAAAGAAGAACATCGAGATCGGAAGTGCATTCAGAGCGAGCTTTGCCATTTCTGTATCTCCAGTTGTTAGAAGTATTCTACCACCAACTGGAGACCTTGTACAGCTTTATTTCACTCTGAATTGTAAACTTTAGTCCTTCTGCCAAGTCTGGCCGCCGTCCATAGAGACCGCTCGAGGAGCTCCCATAGAGCCTGTTCCATTGCGGCCGCCGCGGGTAAGATCCCAACCACTCATGAACACTACGGTGTAGGCGTTTTCCTTCAAGAAGAAATTCACCTCGGCTTCAATGATCATCTTCTTGAAGAAAACAGCTAGAACAGAAGGCAAAAGTGATGTGATGTCAGCTTCATAGTACTCAGTCTGGACATTTGCCGACTGCTTCTGCTTCAGGCGCTTCAATTGAACCGATGAAGGAAAAACAATCCCGACTGCCTTTATTGCAGCCTTCATTTGCTCAGTGGTCAAAAGCGCTCCGCCAAGGTCTTCTTTCTTCAGACTTGACTGCTTGCGCTCGACGGATTCAAAAGTTTTCTCAATAGACATAATGGTTCCTTGTTTGTGTTTGGATAATCTTCATGTTATCTATTTCGGATAAAGGCTGGCATGAGTTCCGAAGTCATGCCGTATAAGTCTTGATTATGGCTCAAACTCTTAAGCCATTCCGATCTTCGGAATCAGAAAACTGGTACTCCCAGCAGGTATCGATCCTGCGGCTCCGCCATGTCAAAGCGGTGATTTTCCATTAATCGATGGGAGCATAATCTATGAAGTCCAAGCGTGAATAATGGTTTGATCCAATTCCACAATATTGGAATCAACAAAACCGAAACTACACCAAGACCAAAACAACCAAGCGCCAAAAGGATAATGCCCTTAGCGAAATCATCTGCATATCTTCCGCCAAACATTACTTTAATCCAATATCGGCTGGATAAATCTTATTCAATTGAAGAGTAGTCTTCATTGTCTGCGTTTCCCACTTCGCGACATATTCTTCATCTTGAAGTTTATTTCGAGCTACACGAACTTCTTCAATTCTCGCGTCATATACTAGACGCTGTTCGTCGTATTCTTTTGTTCCGTATCTTCCAAATGAAGGATATTCAGGCCATGCTGGAAGACGCTTGTCTAAAAAGAAATCAATTCCAGTATCTTTATGAACCAGTTTCTTAAATGGATGAACTACTTCCATAAAAACATTTCCAGACTCGTTAACTCCTAAATATCGGCCAACAATAAGTTCTCCTCGACCGGAACCAGTAACAACAGCGATCACCCTATCACCAGGGTGGATCACTTGATCGAGATGGTTCTTGAATTCTACTTCTTGAATCTTGCTCATAATCAACTAACTCCTCATAGTGATACAACTATTTTCTTCCCAGGTGTGCCAAACATTACCTTTGTATGCATTTCTCCGCCGATATCTCGCTGGTACAAATAGTCGGCAAAATACGGATGAAGCACAAGTTCAGGATCATCAGCTTCGATATTGTGGATTTGGTCTGGAGCCAGCAATTTAGCTGCATTCTCTCTAGAGATCACATACTTCTTCATGAAGTCCAAACCAACTTCCTTGATCATGAACCGAAGCAGTGGACCAGATGTCTCATTGAACGCTCGGTCAAAATCTTCTTTGACCATCATAGCCAAGCCGGCCTTTCCTTCTGGAGTGCCATCAGTGAATACAGCAACCCGCTTGCGGCCGGACTTATCTTTATAGAATGACCCGGCCACAATGGATTCTCCACGGCGGATCAGCTTCCACATCGGCAAATTCTTGACCATATCATCAGGTGATCGGAATCCACTTCCATGGATTCCGCCGATCTTTGCATAGGCTTTACGTAATAGAGAAAAGCAATCCATGGCGTACTTTTCTCTTTGAGAATCTCCTAAAAATAAATTAAGAACTTTCTCTGCGACAAACTGTTCAAATCTCAGCATTTTAGCCCCTAAATTCTATTTATAGATATATTATCTTAAATCATAGTGAACGCTTATGATATATTTTACTGTTTATAAAACAACTAATATCATAAACGGAAAATTCTATATAGGCGTTCACAAAACAACTAATCCGAATGATTCATATCTTGGATCAGGCAAAAGACTTAAATTAGCTATAGAAAAATATGGAGAAACCAATTTCAAAAAAGAAATTTTATCTATTTTTGATAGCTATAAATTAGCTTATGAGGAAGAACAAAAATTAGTCACAAATGAGATGATTTCTCTAGGCAATTGCTACAATTTAGCGCCAGGAGGAATTGGCGGATGTAGTAAAATGCCAGTAAGCGATTTGACTAAATCTAAATTAAGCAATGCTCTCATTGGTCGTCCTAAATCGGAAGAACATAAAACTAATATAAGCAAAGGAAAGAAAAATAAACCAAATACTCATTTTATTGGGAAACATTTATCTGATGAAACTAAAGCTAAAATAAGGGAAAGTAAAAAAAATTTAGTGGTTTCTGATGAATGGAAAGAAAATATAAGTAAGGCCCAGCTTGGAAATAAGAATAGAATTGGAAAATTTCACTCAGAAGAAACTAAAGAAAAACTTAGATTAAAAGGAAAATCCCGAGTAGTTTCTCCAGAGACTAAACTGAAAATAAGTAATTCTATGAAAATTTCACGAGCGAAAACAGCAGCATCCTCAGTCAGTTCCCTTTTCGACATATGAGTATCTAAGGCTTGAAACATACTTCGGAATAATGTGAACCCGCTTGAACCGATGATGACCACCGTCGAATACCTCAACATCCATGTACTTCGACAGAAGCTCGATATTAGGACGCTGGTCAACAACCTCATCACCGAGTTCGATCAGCGCAATTCCTTGGACTCGAGAAGCAAACTTGAATGCGCCGTCATACATCGCCTCATACCGATGACGTAGAACCTTATCTGCTCCTTCTCCAAAGTACCGATCAGGACGAAACGACGGATTGATCAGAATACACTTGCCAGCGCCGGCTGCACATAGCGCCCAAAGAGCTCCAAATGAA
Organism: uncultured Rhodoferax sp.; assembly: GCA_964569855.1. Lineage (GTDB taxonomy): Bacteria > Pseudomonadota > Gammaproteobacteria > Burkholderiales > Burkholderiaceae_C > Allorhodoferax. The sequence continues at coordinate 54,256 of CAZMXB010000002.1, read as the reverse complement.
TGACCGACAAAGATGTCATCTGGCCGTGAAACATCAAGCACCAGGTCAATCATTTCATCTGGAGCAGAAAAGTCCATGTCGATGCACATCTTCGGAGCCGGAAGAGCCTTGTACTTTGAAGATTCATGCGAGGAGTCGAGCCCATGGAAAAAGAAATTGGCCGACTCCGGCCGACTTCCATTGACTCCATAATCCGATACAATACGACCCATTTTGTTCTCCGTAAATTCGGGAGGAATGCAACGGTCTCGATCCGTAGTCGGCATAACCGACCGATCTGTTTAGCAAACAGTCCCAGCTCCCAGCTGGTTTACATTCCGTTACCCAAGATAGTATCCAAAGTAACCTTCTTCAAGAGCCCAACCGTAAAGGATCAGCTCAAGCTCTTCAAGCGAAGCTTGATAGAACTCGTTAGCAATTTCCAAATACGGATAACCAGTTCCGGTCAAGCCCCACCGATGAATCTGAAGACCATCGGTGTATTCATAGCCGAAACGACCATCTTCGAACTTCGTGTCAATTTTTGTCGCTTGGAATTCTTTGAAGGTCATCATGATCTTATGCTCCGGCAAGTTCAAGCAACTTGGATTCGTTCTCGGTGCCCTTCATGTAGTAGGCAGCACGCTCAGGACCATGTTCATTACCAACAAAAGTTTGTCCAGCTACGATGCTGCTCGACCAGCCCAAAAACTCAAGGCAGAGTTCAGTATCACCATTGATATGATTGATGAACTCGAAGACTGCTTTCGAAGTTCCTTCTCCGAAGAGACCACTCTGCACATCTCGCGTACCGAGACTGATCAACTTGGCTTTGACGATTTGACCACGGCACATCGTGTACATGATCTGACCAATCTTGCCTTCCAACTTGTTCGTCATGATCTTTCTCCTAGACTATGGATAGATCATACCACATCGCCATGGAGTTGTCCAGTACTGAATTGTAAACTATGTTGCTTTTGACCAATCGAGAGTCAGAGTATACGTTCCGCGATCTTCTGATATCTTTGCGGTATATCCGTCACTTGCCAATATGTTTAGCAATGAGTCCAGTTCCACGTAGGACGGAATTTTGACGAAACAAAGAAAGTGGCCAAGAAGAGTAGCCTGAAGAATCTGCTGGTACACTTCCTTCCCATAGAACTTCTTGGTTATGTCCAGTCGCGCACGGCGGTCGATTTTGCCTTGGCTTCGATAGCTTTCATGTTGATCCATTGATAAATGTTGGTGCCCAAACGGAGAATCAAACTCCGGTTTAACCCGTACCAGGGGCTTGTAATAGTCACTATACTATATGGGCAAAACTGGAGCCATCTCTCGGATATGACCCGAGGCCTTTCTCCTTACGAGGGAGATGCACTGCATTATGCTAAGATGGCGAAACTGGCGTCCCTTCGAGGAATCGAACCTCGATCATGGCCTTCGCAAGACCGTATTCTTTCCGTTGAACTAAAGGGACATTGAAAATTGTGTGGATCGTAGAGGACTCGAACCTCTCGTCTCATAATCAGCTTCTCGGAAGGCTGATCAATTCCTTCCACCTCAGACCCCATCTGGTAGCTTACACCATACCTCATCTGAGAGATAATGTGTACCCATGTACACGACCCATTGAAACTTGGCGACCTCGGAGAGAATCGAACTCCCAACATCCTGGTTCGAAGCCAGGTGCAACTATCCATTGTGCTACGAGGCCAAAATTATTCTACCATATCTCCATCCATTTGGAATCTCTTGATCTGATTTTATAAATTTATTGCTCATGCCGTCAGTGATCCATTTCATAGAGATAGTTCTACCTATTCTCCAGCCGTTTGGAATATTTTCTAAATCTTTAACTAAATTATTTGATACTCCGTCAGTTATCCAAGTAGTGCCGACATTAGAAGGAGGAGAAATAATTTCGCCATTTTGGATTCTCTTCTTCAAGGAATCTTTTATCTTTTGTTTAGTTTCTTCGCTTTGTTTGAAATTTTTCCTATGACGAACTAGAGGGCCATTTTTTGCGGCAAGTTCTTTTCTGTATTTTGAAACAGACATTCTAAATTCTTCGTCATTCAATAATCTAGCGGATAAAGCAGCCGCTCCTAGTTTTCCTGCGAGTGTCCTGGTGGCAGAATCTAAATGATCCCATCCACCTTTACCACCAAGTTTCAAATTATAACATATCTTAGAATTCACTAAATCTTGACAAACTAATTCTCTTTCTTTTTCGTACGCATCTTGAACCGAACCAAAAGAAAATAAAATTTCTTTCTTGAAATTAAGCAAACCGTATTTCTTAATTGCTCTATTTAGTCTTACGCCAGAACCAAGATAATCATCATTCGGATTATCTGTCTTATGAACTCCAATGTAAAACATTCCATTCAGCAAATTTGTAGTTTTGTAGACAGTAAACATATAGAATTCCTAAACTAGGTAACTATCTATATGCCAACATAATCACCAGAACAACTAAGCGGAACTTGGAATCGAACCAAGACGCATCAGCTTATGAGGCTGACCCTCTGCCATTGATAGTATTCCGCTATAGAAGTTTTAGGGGACTCCACTGAGTATCGATCCCAGGTACCCGCATTCACAGTGCGGTGCTCTACCATTGAGCTATGGAGTCACCTAAAACTTCTTTGTTTCAGAGAGTGCTTTGCCCGCCAGGCAGGATTCGAACCCGCGTGTATCCAGCTAACCTTTCAAGGAGTTAGAAGCTCCAGGGTATACTGGCGGGCAAAACACTCTCTTTACATCTGTTACATCTTATCTAAATCTTCTTGAAGCCTTTCATGGAATGACTTCTCGGAGTCATCACCAGAAACCAACCAATCGATCCGCTGAGCCAAAACTGAACTCATTCGAAGAAGAACAATTGCGTTGTTGAATTGCGCGATGGTCTCTTCCGACCAGGTTCGATAGTCGACTTTTCCGTTCTCTTGGATCAGTTTCTCAATCTCATCGGCAATGCTGCCGATATGGTACTGCTTATAATCGAAGTGGCCACCGCTCATTAACAAGCTCCTAACGCCATACGAGCCAAAACTTCTTCCATGAGCTCATCGCGCTCATACTCAGGCTCCGAAGAACCGCAAGGATCGTACTTTACGCGATCACGGTACTCAAGAAGAAGTTCAAAATTTGAAAGCTTCGAAAACTTCGAGTTCAGCATGTTCATATCAATTCCTCAGACCAACTTCGAGATCACCAGAACACCAACGATGGTCCAGAACAAACCCCACACAATCATGGCTTTGTACATGAACTTCTCGAACTGCGAACTGGTCATCATCTTCATTTGCTGTATCTCCAAGGTATAGGTAGATCATACCAGAACCCGAAGACCTTGTCCAGCACTGAATTGTAAACAATGTTGCATTAAATGGTCCTCGATGAAGGTTACGATCCTTCCCGTTGTCGCTAATCTGGCAACTCTCCAGTGGATATAAATCACCGCCGCACGCCAGTGCTATCGAGGTTTAAAGTGGTACCACGAGAGGGAATCGAACCCGTCCTGAATCGCTTTGTAGGAGCGATGATCTCACCAGAAATGCGATCGTGGCATTGAAAATTATGGGCGGAAAGGCCGTGAATAGGCACGACTAGTTCCATTTCTTAGAATGGCTTACTCTTCCACTCCTACTCCGGCCGTTGGCACCCGGTGTAGACATTCCGCATTGAACTTTGGTGCGCAGGAGAGGACTCGAACCTCTACTCCATTTCTGGAACTGGCTTCTCGCGCCAGCGTGTCTACATTCCACCACACGCGCGTATTTGTACCATCGATCGGATTCGAACCGATAACCGCCGACTCTTAAGGACGGCCGCTCTGCCAATTGGCGCACGATGGCATTTGGCGGAAGCTGCATGATGTGGTCTGCGCAAACCGATACCTTTCTTGTAGAAAGTACCTTCACCATGCCCTTCCATTGAACTAAAATTTTCTTCCCTTTTCCCACCCATTTGGAATCTCTTGGTCAAGATCAATCATTTTACTCAATATTCCATCTGTGATCCATTGATGTCCGAGTTTTCCACTTCTCCATCCGTCTGGGACATCTTGACCTTTCTTGATCTTTTTATTTGAGATTCCATCTGTGATCCATTTAGTGCCGTAATGCGGATGGTCTGTACCAGTCTTATTTACTTTTTTATATGTTAAATAAATCCTTCCACTTCTCCATCCATCTGGAATCTCTTGATCTTTCTTAATTTTCTTACTTGAAATTCCATTTGTGATCCACATAGAACCAAATTGGGAATTTCTAGAACCAGTAGTATTTCTTTTCATGGCTTCTTGAAATCTTTTCTTAAGCCACCCGTATAATTTCAGTTTAGTTCTTTTCCCTTTATGTTCTTCTGAAGACATGGTCATCATATTAACGGCCAGAATCAAATTGAAATTATCTGGGTGAATCTTGACCAGAAGAATATGACACAAGAAATGTTCTTCTGGAGTTAGCGCAACTAAATTATCCATTTCGTCAGAACCACCAAGACACTTTGGAATTATATGGTGTCTTTCAACATACCCATCTGGAACTCTGATCTTCCCACGGTCAATGATTGAATCGTAAATTCTCTTGTAGTTCATAGAAATCCATATTTGTTAGGTATGGATTATCTATACTTAGAGTTCAGATTAATTCATTCGAACTCTTAACTATGATTTATCCGAGGGCGGATTCGGACCGCCAACCACGAACTTTTGAGGATCGCCGCACTGCCAATTAGCGTACCCGGGCATAACAAAATGGCGGAGGACGGGTATACTCGAAATCCAAGCCATTTCTGGCTCTCATCGCTTTCAAGGCGAGACCGGCGCGCCTGTCCGGTTCATCCTCCGTAAATCAATCCCAGAGGTGGAGTCGAACCACCATCGTCGTCCTTTAAGGGAACGTGCTCTACCCTTGAGCTAGCCGGAAAACTATTTCTTGATGATCATCTGGAGCAAATCCTCAAGGCTAGGCGCCGAGAACTTTGCAACTCCTTGATTTCCATCAAGTATAACATCAATTGTGTAACCACTAATCGTCTTCTTGGCATCTATGATCGTGCCTTTGGTGTTACCTCGACGATCTCGAGTGTTCTTGATTCGAACTTCTTTTCCGATCAAATCTTGTTCGTTCATTTCGAGCTTCTCCAGTTGATAAAGTAATTCTACCATACACATGGAGGTATGTCCAGATAACAATTGTAACTTATTGGAGCCGGCGAAGGGAATCAAACCCTCCTAATCCACGTTGGCAACGTGGTGATCCATCAATGACCCACACCGGCATTATTTCTGGGCCCACACGGACTCGAACCGTGAACCAGCGGATTATGAGTCCGCTGCTCTGACCATTGAGCTATAGGCCCTCAGAATCATGTATTTTGTCCGTGGATAGTTTCAGTTTTGCATCGATCACGGCACCATGCAGACCTAAGTTGGTATATCGAGCTCCAACCGCTCGGTTCATCTTCTAGCAACGAACTGGTTGTGGTATGTCGAAGGCCTACCACTACCTACATGTTATCGCCCGGTTATTCAGGCCGGGACTTCAGTGGATCTTACGCCACCATTGCGTGCAGTTGTCTATGGCGAGGTATCTGCCAACCACGGATTACTTAAAGCAGTATCACGCATCAGTCTCGGGTCTTACAACCCGCTTTCGACCAGACCTCGGACCGTTGTGATTATTAAATTCCTTAACACGAGCTAAAGACGTTCGGACTATCACATAAACCTCAAGAATTCTCACGTAGGATTCTCTTCACGCCAATCTCTGTAGTTCAATTGGATACTAGTCATTTTACGTTTGACTAAACGGAATTTTGGTAGCGGAGAATGGAGTTGAACCAATACCTTCAGCTTATGAGACTGATAATCTGCCGTTAATATACTCCGCTATCGAAAATGTTTTGGTGAAGTTCCATTCTTCCACTCTACCAGCACTTAAGCTGCATCTAGGCGAGGATCGAACTCGTCTCCAAAAATTGGTGCCACCTTCAGGTTTCGAACCTGACTTTACGGCTTTTCAGACCGTCACTTTCACCAGATTAGTTTAGGTGGCATTGTAATAATTGGCTCCTTGGTTTGAGGATTTATCGACTTCCACCGTCGATATTAGCCTTAAGGAGCTCTTTGAATCAGCGAAGGTTGGTTTCGATCCAACTGCAATACTTTCAGAGAGTATCGGCTCAGCCACTTGCTCTTCTTCGCTATAACTGGAAGCCCCGGCTGGTTTCGATCCAACTCTTCAACGCTTCAAAGGCGTTCGTGCAACCATTACACTTCGGGGCTATAAATTGGTGGGCGCGGTATGAATTGAACATACAAAGACTTATTGACATTGCAGCAAATTTACAGTTTGCGGAGCTCACCAGTGCTCAGCACACCCATTGAAATTTTCAGAGTGGCAGGATTTGAACCTGCGATACGAGAGTCCAGGTCTCGGATGTTACCAGACTACATTACACTCTGTCGGAAACTTTACTAGATGAGAACTTACATTTTCATAAATTCTCATCTAGTACAGCTTTGTAAATCTTTCGGAAGCCTGAGACTAAAGCTTTCGTTGGTTGTCTTTCAGAGCATTATCGATCGCTTGCGAGCAACCATTCTCTCCTTATCCACCGCCCAAGCGGTAGCAACCATAGCGGCCTTTTTATACTGGTGGCGATTCCAGTGTCGTTATGACCTATTCCAAGTTCTGTCTACCACCTACCTTGCAAGCAGTTCGGGCTGCTACACCCTATGTGCGACTTTCCTTGAACATCCTTCAGCCTTGCGAGCCTTTTGATGGCTTGATTCATCCTAAGATGTCAAGCATTACGCTACTTTCAGTCATAACCGGCAACGACTTTGCTTTTTAGTTTGATGCCGGAATTGAACCGGCCCCAATTCCTTAGAGGGGAACTGCTCGACCAATGAGCTAATCGTAACTTCCTGAAGACGAGCGCTGCCTGTGTTCAATAAGCTTTTGGCCTACCAAATCCACGCCGCCTAGTATCTTTTCTGCCGCTAAGCATACTCCGATGAGTTGTACCTTCTTGGCTCTTAATGAAGAACCAAAACCTTACAACCTGGTGAACGCCTTTACCCGCTAAAGTTCAGACTTATCACCCTCATGTTCAACTTCATCGTTCGATGTGTTTCGCTATAGTAGATGATTGCGAGTCACCAGGTGTCTTCCTACCAGTTGGCCTTGGACACTTTTCCTATCACACCTTCACAATTATCCCCGACTTGACTGAGGAATGAGCTTGCGGCCCATAGTTGTGCAGGATTGTTTAGATGGACCTTTCGGCGGTAGTCTGGGAAGCATTCTACCTTTCTGCACCTTACGGTACAACATCCTTTCATCTTTTCACTTTCGATCGAGATGTGCTAAACCAGACGGATTTCTCCGTTTCGCCTATTTCCTAGGCTCATCAGTGGTTCTATTTTGCAAATCTTGTAATTCACAAAGGGCGTAAGCTGTTTCAAAATGTCCTTGAATAATACTCAATTGAGCTAAGATTATCTTCGCCAATATAATACATTCGGATCTAGTTTTAGGTGCGCGTATATTCATTAGTTACTCCTCAATTATGACTGTGCGAAACTTCAGAAAGTTGCTGGACTCGAACCAGCGCATTCGACCTTGATTTCAATCTAGAATCTATCAAGTGTCTCTCTACCAACTGAGTTAAACTTTCTGAATCTACAGCTATGGTACATCAATACGGAGTAACAAACCCTCTTGAGTCAATAGAGCCTTCTACAATTCTGGCCTTATCAAAAGGAGGAAACTTCTTAAGAGGTCTAAGAAAATCCTGAGCTTCTTTCTTTGAGAGAAATGTCTTTCCCAAATTCATATTGAACGGTGACACAACAAACCAACCAGATTCCTCGTATTTCTCAAAAGTCAACATGCTTGGTTCTCTTTGTTTACGTTTGTTATCTATTACACAAATTGCAGGCTGCAAGCGACTCGAACGCTCATGTCCGGATTTGGAGTTCGGAATCTTGCCAATTAGATGAACAGCCTATTAAAATCTTGGTGATCTAACTATCGCATAGATCACCTGTTCTCGGCGGATTTTTACCGCACCGTCCTGGCGTTTATCAGACGCCTCACCGGATGTCTTTCTGCTATTTTACTCTACCACTTCTCCAACCTTCCGGAATCTCTTGATCTTTCTTAATCTTCTTATTCAAGATTCCATCAGTTATCCATTTAGAACCAAATTGGGAATTTTTAGAACCTTTTTGTTTTCCAATAGCAGATTTACTAATTTTCTGTTTTGTTTCTTCTGAATGAAATTTTCCGGTCCAATCAGGAGGACATATTCTTCTTGTCGCATTAACATATGTTAATTTATGAGAATTTGACATTTTTGATTTTATTTCGTTAACATTAGAACCAGGTTTAGTAAATCCATTTAAGTAATTCCTATTTCCTGAAGTATTCAGTCCTTTTGAATTAGCAAAATCCCAACCACCTTCTCCACCAAGCTTCAGATTATAGCATGCTCCGTAATCAAGTACGTCTTGGGTAACTAACTCTTTCTCTTTAGCGTATGCTTCTTCTTTTATTTCAAAAACAAACAGCACCTCTTTCTGAAAATTCTCTACTCCATATTTCTTAATTGCGCACCTAAGCCTCTTACCTGAACCCAAATAATCATCATTTGGATCAGCGGTTTTATGTACACCAATATAGAACATACCGTTAAGCTTATTGGTAGTCCTATAGACTGTATAGACTGACATATTAATCCATAATAGATTCGATATGTTATCTATACTAATGTGGAGGATATGGGATTCGGACCCATCTGTTAACCGCATTGCAAGTGCGGCGACCACCCCTAGCAGTCCCATCCCCCTTAAAACTTGGTCCCATTATCGCTGGGCCAGACGCACGGACATTATCCGGATAGCAGCTTTCGCTGATACGTATTCAATTGCCGTCCACGGGCGAGCGGACTCATGTTCCGTGCCCAAACCAGGATGCCGTATTCGACATTCTCTAGACTGTTACCGTCAGTAAGCCTTAAGTATGCTCTTGAGCCTCTATCAGAGCCACCCGACGGCTGCCATCCATTTGCTGGACAGAGAAGTGAGGCCACCAAGTTGCTGTCTTGGCTACTCGTTCCACTTCCTTTCTTTGTCGGTTTTTACGTTTGTCTTGGCGCTCCGTATAGCCGGAACAACGCTTTGAAGGTTCGTTAGCATTCAAAGAACCTACAACAAAAGCCTGGTAGCTCCAGAAGGATTCGAACCCTCATTCCTCGGTAATCGGCCGAGTGTCCTGCGCATTGGACGATAGAGCCATTAAAACTGGTAGCGAGAGAGGGACTTGAACCCACACCGCCGGCTTATGAGGCCAGCAATCTGCCAATTAATATATCTCGCGTCAAACTGGAGCAGATGAAGAGATTCGAACTCTCATCTCCGACTTGGAAGGACGGGGCCCAACCCTTAGACCACATCTGCGTTAAATTCAGCGACATTTTTCTTAATCGGTGATGCGCGTCCGATATGATTCAGGATTGTCCAGACCTAGGAAACCAGACAAACCTAGACATCTTTGGAACTTTGGTGCCAGCAACAGGAATTGAACCCGTGACCTATCGCTTACAAGGCGATTGCTCTACCTAACTGAGCTATACTGGCTTAAATTTTGAGGGTCAGACAAAACCGGCTAAACGGCCAGAGATCTTTCGATCCTTACGCTGCAGTGGGACCCTAATGCAGCCAAGCTATCATTCCAAACTCGTCAGTAAGGAGAGGATTTGGTAGGCCCGGAGAGAATCGAACTCTCGTTGAGTGATTAAAAGTCACATATTCTACCATTGAATTACGAGCCCCTAGTTTTCAGTGCGTCTGATATTTTTCTTTTATGCTCTTCTGTTTTTGTTCTACCAGATACGGTACTTGAAATTTTTTGTTTTGTTTCTTCAGGCATTTTCTTACCTAATTTGGCCAATCGCATTTTTTCTCTAGTTTCAATAGAAAAAACACGTGGAACTCTGTTTTTCAATCCTTTTTGATTTTCTACTGACTTAGAACTTTTATCTGAATATGTTTTTCTAGATTTTCCTTTCCAAGAAAATCTAGAAAAAGATTCTCCTAGGAAATTATGTTCTCCAGATTCAACTCTTTTTCTTGCAGCTATTTTGAAATTTTCTGACTCTTGTCTTTTCCATTCTTCATTTAATTGTCTTAATTCAGTTCTCTTAGTGTGAGCAGATAAATCCCATCCTCCATCACCGCCTGAATGTATATTATAACAAAGACCTGACAACAAAATTTCTTCAGTTACTAATTCTTTCTCTTTCGCAAATGCCTCTTTACGAGAATCAAACACAAATAATATTTCTTTCTTGAATGATTCTTTCCCATATTTTTTTAATGCTCGTCTAATCAATAATCCAGAACCTAAATAGTCGTCATTCGGATTATTCGTCTTATGCACACCAATATAGAACATTCCGTTAATTAGATTAGTCGTTTTGTAAACAGTGTAGACGGTCATATATTCTCCTTCTTTGACTTATCTATACTGTAACTATGTTAACTTACCTTGGCGTCTCACCTGAGAATCGAACTCAGTTATCGGGGCTTAACAGGCCCATGCATATCCAACTCGCTCGTGAGACATATTTTGTGCTCCTAGGGTTGGGTACGATCCAACAACCTTCGGCTTAACAGGCCGGTGACTCTACCAGTTGAGCCTACCTAGGAATTGCATTTGTATCAGTGCGGTTGGATTTGAACCAACGACCACTCGGCTCCAAACCGAGGACTCGACCAGACTGAGCTTCGCACTGGTTGAAATTAATTAAGATCGCCGACTACCGGAGTTGAACCGACTTCGCCATATTATGGCTATCCAGCCTGGATTCGGCATTGAAACTGATTTGGTGCACATAGCGAGACTCGAACTCGCATTCCCCGACTTGAAAGGCCAGTATCCTTTTCCATTTAGACGATATGTGCATATTGTAAATTGGTGGAGACTACGGCGTAGCTAGCGCTCATGCCTCCATTTAAGGAGGAGCTGGTGTACGGCCAGCCACCACGCAGTGTGGTCTTACATTTCCATCTCCGGTGAACTTTGGTACCTAGAACAGAACTTGAACCTGCAACCACTTTCGTGGAACCGACTTCTAAGGACGGCGTGTATACCATTCCACCACCTAGGCAAAACATAAAGCGTCGATGTGCTACCGTTACACTACGGCCGGCGTTATCCCCGGTTGTGGCGGATTCGAACCGCTCTATCGACTCCATTTTGGTCGGTCGCCCGAGGATCGAACTCGGATTGCTCTTTCGAGCGCGGCTTAAGAGGCCGATACATAACCATTCTGTCAACGACCGTAAACTTATCATTCTTGAGACTTCTTAGTATTACTGAGCCAGTGTCTAGCAACTACAGGTGCCCTAACCGTTTCAAACAAAAATCTCAAGAATGAGGACCTAATTGCGGATTCGAACCGCTCCTCTGGACACAAGCCAGCTGTGCTCACCCTCAACACCTATTAGGTCATTGGAGCTCTCTACACCTTTCTGAGGGTGACTTCCGGAACTGTTTTCCTCTTCATGAGGATACATGGCCCCAGTGTGCACTTACACTATCGAGAGCATTGAGGGACAGGGAAGAGATTCGAACTCCTGTTTCCGACCTCCACGGTCGGCGTTCTCGCCACTAAACTACCCTATCCATTGGAACCAGCGGGACCATTGAAGGACACAACCGGCTCTGATTGTTACGTCTATAAATTTTGTGTACCACTAAGAACTTGTTCTTTGAAGTGGAGGCATTTCGCTTTCCACCATCTGATGTAGCAATTTTACCACCAATTCTACGCGATGTCCAGCAAAGAATTGTAACACTTATTTTTTAATTTCTCCTATTTCTTAGGAACTCAGATCCAACACTGTGGCGGCTCCGAATCTCCTAGATCATCCAGAGGAACTTTCCTTTCGGTCTGTTTCTCCATCTGATAGAACAATTTTACCACCTTCGAACCTGGATGTCCAGCGATATTTCACCGGAGATTGTAAACAATTCTGCATCCATCTTCAGGTCACCTAGGTGAAAGTTCCAACTGGTCAGTACACCACCTTCTGAAGCGTTCACCTAGATCACCAAAAGCAAGAAAGGTCCTTTCGGACCTTTCTTTTGTAACCAGATGTAGTCGGCCCGAACCGCTACACCTTTGTTCCTTCAATACCCTTTTCTGTAAATCCTTCAACCAAGCCAGTTTTCTCAGACCAATCACCATTAAAGAGTGAAATATAGGCCTTGGCGGATTTGATAACGCCACGAGAATAAGATTGAATTGTCGGTGAGTTCTTTTTCATAAACTATCTATACTCCTTTTGATGCACTTCGGTGAAAAGAATTGTAAATTTTCACCTCAAAGAGGGCTTATGGTGATCATGATAAGCAATTTCACGACTCATCAAATATGTGAACACTTCATCCAGTCGGAAGATTCGATTCTCAGCCTTACCGGTCACATGAGGTGAATCAAATCCAACATCGCATCGGCGACCATAGCCTTCATTACTCAGACTCCCGTGTGTGTGGCCATGCACCGAACATGTACCATAATGGCTCTTGTTCCAAACCTGAAGAGGAAAATGATCACAGACCATCTCTTCGTTCTTCTGAGTCTTCAGTGTGATTCGTTCTCCGTGGAAGATCCACTTTGTCGAACCAACCAAAGACAAACGACGAGCCAGGCTGTACATATGATCCTCGTCGTCGTGGTTGCCAAATACCGAATGGACTTCGCGGACCTTGATCGAACCCAACAAATCAATCGTCTCATCTGCACGACCAAAGCTCAGGTCGCCAAGATGGAACAGAATTCCGTTCTCACCGACCGTCTCATTGATATGACGAACAATGAAAGCGTTCATCTCATCAACAGAGGTGAACTGAGCTGCGCGGTTTGGCTGGAACTTCAGAATGTTCTTATGGAAAAAGTGAAGATCAGAAGTGATCCAGACATTGGCTGGATTTACTCGCATTGTGCGTGCCATATTATTCGTTCCTTAAATTCATTTAATATTATATCACAATGCTGAATTGTAAATTACGCTGCATCAACCGTGATCAGCAAAGTGCCACCAGGAATTGCCTCTTCATAACTAATTCCCATATGCGGGAAAAACATTGAGTTCGCCTGACGGTCGACATAATGAAAGAATCGCACCGCCATAGGAGAAAAATTCGAACCTTCAATAATGTCAAGGCAGTCATGAATAGACGGACCGCATACGATTCGTTCTTTCACGAGAATGCCGAACAAATCCCTGATGATAATTGTGATCATTGCCGAGCTCATTTCATTACTCCTTTGTTGAGTTCCTTAAATTTCCGACGATGTTTCTTTTCGCGACTCTTTCCATCCTCTACGGCATAACTCCAATGAATTGGAGAAACTCGATCCTGCATCACAATGCCCATCAAATGATCATATTCATGTTGCCAAACAACTGCCGTAAATCCATCAGTAGATCCGGATCTAGAGATACCCTTGATGTCCAAGAAATCAACCTCTATGGCACTCAAACGAGTAACAGTAGTCTGGATAAATGGATAGGACAAACACCCTTCTGTTCCCGTCTGGTGCCTTTTGGAATTAAGTGAGGCATTTGACTCAAACATTTTTGGATTACATGCGACCAGAAACTCGGTGGCATCGTCCTTGGTCGGAACAACAATCATCGCATACGGCAAACCCATCTGAGGCGCTGCGATGCCAACTGCTCTCATCGCCATTACTTGGGCAACCAAAATCTGAGCGGCCTTTGAAACCAAATCAGTTTCAGTGAACATCCGTGGATGGATTTCTGCCGTCAGTGAATGAAGGACAGGATCATCGCAATGAATCAACTTTGGCGAAGAAGCCAACCAAGACTCAAAGTCCTCTTTAGTCTTCTGAAAAACCTCATCACTGAATGTTTGTGTTTTGTAGCCTTGTTTGAAAAATTCAATTGACTCATTCTGCTCCATTATCAAACCCTCAAAGAATTAAGCGCTTCCACTGCGAGACCGGCATCCATTGATGCCCGCCAATCAATTTCATTCTGCCGCTCAGTCAAGAACTTAATCCGCTCATGCTCGTCCATTGCGACAAAAGAAGCCTGGAAATTATGCTTGAAGATCAACTCGACCAAATGGAACATTGGCTCGGTGAACTTGTTTGTCCATGCGGTATGCTCGATCGGAAACACTTCACCGGCATCATTAGCCAATCTCTTTGACCGACCAAGGAACTTGAGGATCTTATAGAATGGCGATTTGAACTTGGCAAATGTTTTTCCATTCATATCCGAAATCATGTAACCCTCGTGACGGATTGAATTCGCCAACGCCTCAAGATCAGCAACCGGAGTATCAAAAGACTGCGGAAGATAAATCATCGCGCCATTACTGGTCAATCGATACTCAACATCCTCCAGAGCCAGACGATTCATAGAGCCAGAAATCGTGCCTAGTCCTGTTTCTTTCGATCGAGTCAATATTCCACCAATAAGCCACACTGAATTCCCGAATCGACCCTTCTGCTCCATAATGATATGAGGATCAGATTGATCGACTATTTCGAAAAGAAATGTAACATCCTTATAGGCGATCGTCTCACGAGATCCCCAGACCCATTTTTCGGCCAAAGCATCAAACGCAGCAAGCACTCCGTTTTGCTTAAGAGCCTTGGTTGCCAAATCCACAAACGGCGACTCAAGTGATCCAGTCGTCGAAACATTCCATTTTCCTCCGTGATACCAAACAGATGCCATGAAGCCATTCACCTTATAGGTAGCAATGACTTCACTCACACCAGCTTCCTTAATTTCAGCAAGATCAAGCTCTTCAAGCCGCTGGAAAGGCCGACAAACAACCTTCTTTGTTGCAATCTCGAAGACAATTCCACGGGCATGAACCAAGAACTCAAGGTCCTTATTCTCATCCAACCATGAACGACTGAAGAAGGCATCTCGACTATACTTGAACAGTCGAAGGCCATCCTTGTCTCGGAAGTTTACTTGTCGCTTCTTGCCGACAGCCTCTTCCATCAGGCGGTCATAAAGTTCAATGTCATTCATGATACTTTTACCTCGTCAAAAAGGTTCACAGGCAACAAATAGCCACCGACAGGAACATAAGCCAAACGCTTCGGAGAGAAGAAAACAGTAGAAGACCACCAGCGCTCAATAGCACAGTACACAACATATTCTCCACCAGCAAGGTCCATCTCGAAACGAAAAAGCTCATCACCCTTCTTACGGCGCCATGTTTCAAGGAGCTTTGCTCTTGCCGTATACTTGTACATGGTACTTCTCCATTCGATAGAAGGATTATACCACAGACTAATCAACTTGTCCAGCGTCAGATTGTAAACAATTTGACATTACATACTTCTCAGCCTTCGAATTTGCAGCCATATAGAACAAGATCGGATCTTCTATCTTGAACTTTTCGCAGAAAGCCTGTCCTAGTCGCTTCGGAGCAAACATTCCAAGATGGAATTGTGTCAACCATGATTCAACTTCTTCTTTGGTCGGCTTCTTATTCAACGATGGCATAATCTTTCCAGAATGTATTTTCGATGTTGACCATACCTAATCTCCTTGTGATTTCCTTGGCTGTGTATTCTTCTTCATACTTCTTATGGACATTAATGGCTTCTTGTTTGTTATCCGTTTTCATCCATACGTTTGACCCACTTCTGAATTTCTCTCCTCTTTCATTCTTTTCGTTTTCTCCGACAAATTTGAAGTTACCATTGCATTCGTAGCAATAGAATTTATCCATGTTGTCAAGAATGAAAGGAGCCGTTGGATAGAAATGGGTGGACAGAGGAAAGGCGCCAAAAGATTTCGCTATGGATTTCCATTGCTTACTATGAAACGGAAACGAATTGCCTTTGTAGACAACATCAACGACATGGTGAGCGAACTCATGAGCCATAATCTCTTTCGAGAAGCATTCATGGATATGCCCAACGATACCTCTATTTATGTGTATGTATTCGTAGTAACACATTCCACCCCAAGTCTCATAAACCGTTTTCATCTTTATCTTGATGCGCGGAATGTGTTTTCCATGCTTTCTGAAGAACTGATCTCCTAGATCGTCAATGAATTCTTGAGCTTGTTTAGACGTCATCATTTGGTTTAATCATGGATTCTCCTTGCATAAATCCGTTACCATTTTGGTTCGGCCACCATGAAGGAATGGAGGAATGATTCCACTTGGCGAATCTGGCTTTCGCTCCGATGTAGTATCTACGGTATGCCTCAACTGAATTCCCAGGAACCTTAAATTCGTCAGGCGTACACTGCGGTGGATCAAGAAAGCATCCATCCGGAATAAGACGTGGCAGTGGAATCAACGGGCTAAGAAATTGTTGGTAGAAATGGATTTTCTTATATCGTCGGGTATATTCACTAAGCATCTCATCAAAATGAGCCCATAGCCAATCGTAATGCATATAACTCTGACGCACCCATACCGCACACGGGTGAAAATGATGTGTGGCTTGTGGGATTTTAGTGTCTAGCTCACCTTGCAGCTTAAGCCGAGTTTTTTCTCCGTCCAAGAACGGAAAGCCGTCAAGGACTCGGTGAGCAGTCGAGAGCAACTGAGCAGTCTCCCGAATCATCTGGACAATATGCTTGTCACAAAGGTTTGTAGCTGATTTATAAGGACTATGATCAGTATAGAAAATGTTCATTGTGAGCTCTCATGAAGTTAATGGCGTAGAGGAATCGTCCTCTACGCCATTGTATCATCCTGCGTTGAAGTCCGCCAGCACTACTCCGATCGAAACACCATCATAAGCCACACCGATTTCCATTGCTTCAGGACACTTCGTCCAGGTTTCTCCGAAATCAGATTGATTTCCACTCGGATGGATTTTTAGCGCCTCTTCTTTCGATGTGGCACAGACGACAGCCTGCACGTATACGTCCAGTCTAATTCTTTCAGATTTTGGCCGTGAAAGAAGATATAACCGCTTCACTTCAAACACCAGTCTTCAGTCCGTAACTCGCCAGAACGTCGGCAGAGCTCGAAAGAACATCCAATTGCCCTTCTTTCTCCTTGAGATTTGACTTGTACTGATGAGCGGCCAGCTGCTTGATGAACTTCTTCGGCACTTCGAGCTCGTCAAACATACGAACAGCAATCGCCTCAATAAGCTCGGACTGAGCATGCTTTTGCACCAATGCGTCGACTACTTCATTCACTGCGTCCGAAATCGCCTTTCGTGAAGCTGGATCGCTCGGCAGAACATAATCCTCAAGCTTCGGTGCGACCTTCTTTACCTTCTTTTCTCGTGCCATTTTGTAACTCCTTCTTCAGAGAACACGCTTAAACGTGAACGGGTTTGTGATACCAAGTTTTGCCGCTTCTATTGGATAACCAATTTGATTAGTCCGGATTACTCCACCATATACCGACTCCATGTTTTCGTTGATATGAGAATGACCATAACACCAAGTTACGGAACAGTTTGTTTGTTCCATATACCGCTGCACCAATCGGATTAACTCTTTGTTCGGTGGCGGATCAAAATACGGATTGACATTTGGATAAATCTCTCGTTGCGATGGATTCTCAGCACAGCCAAAATGAGTTGCTACGATCAGATTGTCGAAGGCGCATTTGGCATCAATGATTTCATCCATCGCCTCGATAATAGCGAGCTCATGAATTTCACCCTTAATCTCAAGATCGGATGCAGTGACCGGAATGATTTCACCATCTTCAAAATCCACAAATGCTGCCAGGTCTGTCTTATGCATAAGATAATCTGGGGCTTTCATGGCCGGCCAATTTGACCCAACGATAATAGCCGTGTCTCCATACAGAAAAGCTTCGGCTTCGTCAATCACAAGGATGGTAGGAATATCGCAGAAGAACTCTTCAAATCGATGTTTGGTTTCTCCAAAAACACCGCTATAGTGTTCATGATTCCCAAGCACAAAATACACATCACCTTGTGTAGATAGCTTCTGCACAACAGAACGGAGAAATCCTTGCGCAAAGAATTTACTCTCTCGCATTGGAATTCCATTCAAGGTGTCGCCAAGAATCAAGTAGACGTTCTGTCGATCTGGATCATAGAATTGCTTCAGGTCTGGCTCTTCTGGCTTCCAGCCGTGATGAAGCCATTTATCAAGATGAATGTCCGAGATAATCCATATAGCAGGAGTTTGATGGTTCATTGTGGTTCTCGTTTCTCACCATGATTTAATCGATAAGGCTCTCTGAAAAGATCGGGATAATCTTGCAAAGAGACAAAGAATTTTGGTTGCTCGGAAGCCGCGATGATTGTTCGCTTGATTTTTGGCAGAATCTCAGATCTGATGTGCCATTCATATGAGTAATAAAACTCACTATTCTGCCAAAAATCACAGCGCCTGGCGGCCTTCCATGCTTCTTCCAAAGTCCTCCAATGAACAGACTTCCACCAAAGCATTCCGCTCTTTATCGGTGCGTCGTATCTGTCATTGACCCGAATAGCAAACTCATGAAGTTTCGTTTCTTCTTCATAATCCAAAGCGGCCAAAAGCCTTGGGATAGCCCATTTTGAATCAATCTCGACGAAGCCAAAATTACTAAGACTTTCCATTGATCATTCACCCACGGAGAAATTTAGCGACCAAAACAAAAAGCAAGAACAATGGCCAAATGACTGTCACAATACCGGCCGCCAGGGCTCGATTCACATCCCATGCTACACTTTTTCCAAGAACACGCTCGGCAGAAGAAGCCATATCGATGTAGATGCAAGGAAAAATAACAATAAAACCGACAAAATAAGCCAAAATCCAATAATTCATTTCATTCGTTCCTTTGAAATTCCGTTTTGACGAACTGTAAATAGATCATATCACACTTCGTGGAGTCTGTCCAGAACTAGATTGTAAATTTTGTAGCACTCTGGCTCCGACCCTTCTGATGAAATCACCTAGCGTTTCATGACGATCCTTATCGCACCAGTAGCAAGCGAGAACCGAAACATCCTCATCAGACAGACCACACGATTCCGACTCGTTCATGTCCAAAGCCCAATCCGATTGATCTCCTAAATCGGGAAATGGAGGAACGACAACTTGACCGGAACCAGAGCACATATAACACAATTCATCGTATTTTTCATCTTTGCCTTTTCCGTTGCAGACAGGGCAAACGATATAGTCTTTCTTTACCGATGTCTTATACCAATGAGTTTCGTTTTTGCTCATACAGAGATAGGAGCCTTAATAGCTGGATGAGAAACATAATCAGCCAACAGAATGTCCTCGAACTTAAAAGCATCAATAGAGTCAATGTGTGGATTCAAAACCAATGACGGCAAAATAAGTGGCTTTCTACTCAATTGTAAATTCACTTGGTCAAAATGATTCTTGTAGATATGAGCGTCACCGATTGTCCAGATAAATTCACCTACACCAAGTCCACACACTTGAGCAACCATATGTGTCAAAAGAGCGTACGAAGCAATATTGAACGGCCCACCTAAAAATGTGTCTAAACTTCGTTGATACATTTGGCACGAAAGTTTCCCATTAACGACATAGAACTGAAAGAAACAATGGCAAGGCATAAGAGCCATGTCAGAAAGTTCATCTACATTCCATGATGAAACAATCAAGCGCCGACAATCTGGATTTGTCTTGATCCTTTCAATAACATTTCCGAGCTGATCAGTGTTTCCTTTCACACCTCGCCAATTTCTCCATTGAGCTCCATAAACTGGACCAAGGTCTCCGTTCGGGTCTGCCCATTCATCCCATATATGAACTCCATTATCATTCAGATATGTGATGTTGGTGTCACCCTTAATGAACCACAGAAGTTCGTGAATGACACCTTTCATGAACATTTTCTTAGTGGTGACTAATGGAAATCCTTCATTGAGATTAAATCGAAGCTGTCGACCAAAGACTGACCGAGTTCCAGTTCCAGTCCTATCACTTTTATCGACACCATTAGCCATGATGTCATGAAGTAAATCAAGATATTGCTGCACTTTTCATACTCCTTATCATTTTAATGGCTTCGGCTTGTGCCAAAGTCTTTATCAGTTTGAACTCAGATGGATCAACAAAGAAAACCTGAGCATCTTGACCAGATTCGTTTGTGGCTATGATCAAAGATGAATCGGTTATCAATCCAGCGGTCTCTTCCAGTGCGAATGAATACAACGCAGTTTGAAAGAAGGCCTGCATCATATCATGCCGATCTTTTGCTCGGCCGTAATTCTTGAAGTCAATCACTGAACGGAAAATTCTGTTGCTCTCTCCGTATTTGACATAACCAACAGCGTCAGCCGTTCCAGCAAATCCCATACTGGACTTCACTTGTAACTCAGCGGCCATGAAAGAAACCACATGCTTCTGAATAGCTCGAGCTGCTTGGGAGAAAAGCGTTTGATAAAGTCGATTATCTCCAATAGAGGTGATTTCTTCTTTCTTGATCCATTGCTCCAACGCCAGATGCACAGCGCTTCCACGAACGGCACCTTTATTCGTGGCCGTCTTGGCGGCCTCATCTCCAAGGTATTTCGTCCATCCTTCCAATACATCTTTCATGTCAAACCTTTCCATCTTGGAAAGGAGTGAAGTCACTGAGATGTATGACTTTCCGGACTTGTCAAAGTAATGCCTTCCAGAGGCCATAGAATCATCTCTGATTAACTTTGACAACGAGGATTGATTAACCCATTGCTGAGAGATCAGTGGTGCAGGAGGGATCTGGAACCCCTCCTGCAATTTGCGCTTCATCACAAGGAATGAACTCACAATCCTTTATGCTCCGTCTGGAGCAGCCGGCCACCATTGTTTCAACGATTTGCTGATAATGCCTTCAATATCAGGCGGACGGAACCCAGCAGGCTTCACAATATCTCCTGAGTAGCCGCGCTTGGAATCGCCACTTGAGCTTGCTGGAACCTTTGACATATTGGCTCGTTGGACCTCTGCCCAGCCCTCTTCCCATGGAAATCCCTGAAGATCAGCTGTGCCAATGGCGACATAAACGAGGTCAAGCAGAGCATCAAACTGCTTAGCAAGATCACCAGTCTCTACGGCATGCTTATATTCATCAAGCTCTTCTTGGAGGAACTTGATTCTGAAGTTATACAATTCTTCATCCAAAGCGGATGGATAAGCTGGCCTTACTTTTCCAAACTTCGCATGGAACATTCTCAGGTCAAACACCATCTGGTTATGATCAATTTGCTTCATTATGACTCCTTGGTTTGCATATTCACGGAGGGCTATTGTAACCCTATGTTTGTGTTTCCTTCAATTCACCAAAATGCGAGGCTCACCACGTGCACCAGCCGGTGCCAACACCTTGCGTTGACCAGTCTGTTCCATATAGGCCGAGATGAGATTATCTGGAACCGAGGCGGCGACAATTGTGTAGCCAGCAATATTGTCAAGATCGTAATCATCATCAGAGCTGATCACCCAAGGCATAAATGTAACTCCACCTTGTCCATTCAGAACAATCATAATCGGCTTATGAAGATACCTTGGTTCTCCTGATACAAGAGAGTTCGAAATTGAACCAATAATGAACTCTCCTGTTGACAACTTAAGGCCAACCACTGAATCCATGTTTCTGTTTGCCACTTCCTTGATTTGATCAAAAATGCTACTCACTTCAATGTCTCCTCATGTTCAGATGTTACATTGTATCACGTTCAGGCGTAGGCGTCCAGCCAAGAAAGTAATTCTCTTCGAACTCTCATCAGGATCTTTCCAAGGTGGTTCTTACCCGCACCGGACTTCAGATCTACTCCCCAGAAAGTGTCACCCCAAAGGTTACCCTCAATAAGGATCGCGTCTCCGGTGTCGATCAGTTTATCACGAAGACATCTATCACCGAAGAACTTCTGATAATTGAAATCATACATTAACTTCAGTCTAAGCTCTTCAGTCCAATCTCCTCGAAGAGCTACTTGACGGCCTAATCCCTTTGCCGTAGAAGAAGTTACATTCAAAAACAACCTACGATCTTCGATATTTGCGCATTTTGCCGCTTGATATGAGTTCTCAGTTGATGGGTAGGTTGCATCTTCAAATTCAATTGGAACATTATGGAAATTGCTAAGCCATCTGTATGGGCCACGGAATTCTGAAACAATATACAAATCTTTCATTCAATTTCTCTGACTTTAATTTTTTGAAATCCTTGACCTTTCATGAAATCTTCATCAACTTCATCGCTGACACGACAAACTTCAGCCAAAGCCGGATTTCCTATTAGGTCTCGATACCATATTTCGAGTTCAATTGGTTTTGGCTTTAATCTATACAAATCTGGGTGCTCAAGAAATGCTAAATTATGACCGTCTTGCCAACCATTGACTCCGTTATATTGAATGGTTTCTCCTTTTGAGAAAGCCTTTATCAATTCAAAATTCCCAATTAAATTTTTTGCTTCAGTTTTGTTCATAATGATTCCTTATCTTCTCGCTCGGTTCGGTTTTGATTGACGACCTTTCTCTCCGCGTCTGGTTGTCGGAGGAAGCCAATCCTCTACCAAAGTAGCAACTGTTCGACCAGATGGAGAACTTCTGTTGTGATAATAGGTTCCATCAGTTTGCTTCACTCTCATTTTTCCAGTTCGCGTGCGATCTCTTATGAAAACTCCATCCTTGATCATTTCACATAAATCTCTGAATGATCTCTTTGCATTTGCTCGATTTCTTCCTGGAGAACCAACCTGAAGAAATTTGACACGCAAAGCTCGTA
This sequence comes from uncultured Rhodoferax sp., assembly GCA_964569855.1. Taxonomy (GTDB): domain Bacteria; phylum Pseudomonadota; class Gammaproteobacteria; order Burkholderiales; family Burkholderiaceae_C; genus Allorhodoferax. The sequence continues at coordinate 31,500 of CAZMXB010000002.1, read as the reverse complement.
CTCTAATTTCTTTCTTTCTTTCAAAAGATGGCTTTGGTTCTGTGTGACGAATCAATTTCGGCTGAATCTTTTTTCTTTTCATAACAAAATCCTTTAGACTTTACCACCTGAAATGAAATTGAATGCCGACTCGATTTCTACGATCGTAATAATCTTCTTGACGATACAATCGACCTCTATACCGTTCATTTCTGTAATAAGAGTCGGATCGATAATAGTCGTTCACACAGCAATATCGATCTCTGGCATACGGTCCAACTTCATATCTTCGTCCGGTGTAGACCTTTTCGCAGACAGTTTCCAATTGGTGATAGCGAGGATTCCAAACTTGCGAACATTCAGTTACATACTCGTCAAATTCATCATGGTATCGATCAGCAAAGGCTGGAAGTGAACTCAAAAAGAGAATAACCACCACCAGCATTTTAGAAAGGGTTTGTTTCATTTCTGTCCTCCATTGTTCCATTCCAGATCGGAAGAAAAAGTGAACGAGGTGAATTTCCCTTAGAGGAGATAATCTCGTTATATTTGACGTTGACAACTAGCCCAATTGGTTGATTCTTCCAAAGTTCATCACGCTCAGCGTCACTGAAACCAGAACCGACCGAGAATTCAATCGGACCATCTTTATCCTCGGCTCGGCAAAGAAGAGCTCCAAGTTTCCCTTGATACTTACCAGTCCCTTCTTGAACGCCAATAACAACAGCATCCATCTCTATCTCCGCTTTGAGCTTTAGTTGCCACTTTGCCCGAGTGTTCTTCCATGGACCCTTGATGGACTTCAAGATCACACCTTCATTTCCGAAAGAGAGTTCTTCTTGGAAGATCTTCATGGCTTCTTCGGCATTAGCAACAAATGCGCTCTTTACAGGAGTGATCAGATCGTTATTAGATCCAGCATTTGCTTTCGCCAGAACATTCTTAATCATTTGGAACCGAATATCATATGGAACATTCCAAGATCCAGACCAGAACTCATCAATCGGAATTGCGTCCCAGACCACAAACCGAACTCGATTTCGATCATCCTGAGAAGATGTGCCTCGAATCAATCGAGTGAGAACACCATTTCCTTCTTTCCGAGAGACCGGATTTCCGTCGTTATTGACGACTAACATCTCTCCGTCCAGAACAAATCCATTCGGAGCCTCCATATGAGCGTTGATGTCAAACAAGATGTAATTCGTCAATGCCGTTGGAGCATCCTCAAACGAGTTGCCGTTCCGAGTGAAGTAATTCACCACATTGTTCTGCACGATGGCATGAATTCGCATGCCATCCATCTTGGTTTGAATGAAGGCTGGATATTCAAAATTCGCCAACTTCTCGGAATCAAAAGCCGAACAAAGCATTACTGGGAATTCTGGAATGAGTTCCTTTCCAAGAACCGATTTAGACGCCTTATTGATCAATCCGGCGGACACGCCGCAACCAAGATCGCGTGAAACAATCCGTGCAATGAATTCAGCATCTTGCTTCTCGGCGATCTCAAGGATGTTCCGAAGTTTCTCAATTGCCGTATTGCCGGTGACGTTTCGATTATAGATGATTTTCAGATCATCAAGAATTCGAACGCATTGGTATGCGCTGGCCTTTGAAGGAACATAATCGGGAATCTGTCGAATGTAGAACTTAATCCGAGGGGAATAACAAAGTTCAACACCCTTACGGAATGCATCATTCTCAGCCAAGGCTTGCTTTAGGATCTCAACCTTTTCGTTAGAGGATGAGGTATTCGCAAGTTCATCAACGATTTCAATAGCAAATCGCTTCTTATAGGAAAGCCTTCCGTACTCTGATGGATTAAGCTCGATATGTGTGTATTTCATTATGAATCCTTATCGTTATGAAGAAATGAAGTCAATGTACATCTTGAGTCGATCATGAGCGTTCTGAAGAGTAATTTGCTTTTCTCGACAGTCGGTGCAATATGTCACGGTCGCAAGCGCGTTCAACCAATAGGCTGGGCTGCAACCATTTTCTCGAACAAAGTTCTCAATTTCTTGTTCAGTCTTTGCTTTCATTTATGAACGCCTCAATATTGGTAAGATGACGAGTGAGTCCGTTCTGCGCGAAATATCTATAGAGTGACTCTTTCCGGACATGGAGTGTCGATAAAGACTCTTCGAAAGTCGAATTAACTCGGTTTGAAATCAATGGAGGAAGATTCCGACAATCCCGAAGATCAATCAACTCCATGTTCAGAGCGAACCGAGATCCGGCATGAGACTTCAGCAAACCAGAGAAAAGCTTGTCGCGCTTTGGAAACCAAGCAGACCGAAGAATCTCTATTTGCTTTTCTGTCATTGGCTTTTGTCGTTTCGCTTTGTCCGTGAATGTGTCTTCATCAGAAAGAACATTTGGAATGCCATCTCCACCATCTCCACGGACAACCAAATCGAAGATGTATTCATTTTGCTCATCTTCGGATTTGAATTGGAACCACTTCTTTTCTCCGGACATATGAACTGGAGCTAATGAGTAGACTTTTCCAATAGCTAATTGCTTGATGTCCTTGTCGGCCGAGACCAATACAACTTCCGTTTTGTCTCCGTATTCTGATGCAAACCATGAGCAAACATCATCAGCTTCACAGTCTGGAACTTTAACCGAAACAAATGGATAATGCGCTGCCGCTTCTGAGGTCAATTGGTCAAAACACTGATAGCATTTTTCCTTGAACGCAATTTGTTGTTCAGTAGCATCTGGATCTTTCTGTCGCCGAGACCATTTATAGAACTTGAAAACCTTGTTTCGCCAAGAACCAGAATCATGAGCCAGAACAGTCAGCACCTGACGATTTGGAAATTTCACCTTGACCTTCTTCAGATAATCCAAGATCGAATTAAGCGCCACATGCCGAAGAAGGTCAATCGAGACATCATCCGCACGCTTGATTGAACTGTCTGAATAGATGGTCCTGAACAAGATATTGCTCAGATCCACCACCATATAGACTGGCAGTTCTTCGAACTGCGGCTTCGCAGTCTCCTTTGGCTTTCCAAACCATTCTTCAAGGCTCATAGTATACTATTCCTCCGATATAAGTTACTCTTTTATTGTACCCTAGAAGAGTCTCCTTGTCCAGCTTTATTTTGTAACAGTGTGTAACAGCTCGTTTCGGCGCTTCTCAACGAACGCCTCAAGATCGTCTAGCACTCCAGTGCCAATGATTGTGGCCACAGCAGTTCGGCTTAGGCCATAAATTCGGAATGAGTCAAAGGCCTCGAGCGGAATAGCCATAGTGATTTGATACATCGGCTCGAATGTTTCATCGTTTACCACAATGTCAATTCTATTGTCGGATTTCATCATGCTCACCTATAGAAAATATGTTGATCAATGCGAGTCGTCTTGTCGAAATCCCAAGAAGGTTTGACCGCAACAGAATGGTAGTATGTTGCGCCTTCGGTGATGTCATCGATGCGCTCGTTCATCAAGAAATTTCGAGCTTCTTTCTCAAGCTGCTCAAATTTCTCTAGGTCCTTTGGGACGTCTGAAGCAAAATCGCACGTCCAGCTGAATTGGCACTTTCCTTTCAGAATACGACCACGAGAATCTTTCTTGCCGGCCATCACCACATCGCAAATGGTGTCTCCTCCAAAGCCATCAGCTTCGGCACGATTTTTCACAACATGCATAACGGCACGTCGGCCTACTTTGGATTCTCCACGAGCTTCATGATACAAATTGAGTGCCATGCACATCACTTCTCGTTCATCGAGAACTTTTCTGTTCTCTACAACGAGAACCGTTTCAGTGGAAGCAACAGCTGGTTGAATAAATTCTGTTCCTGTCCGCTTCATCAAAATTGGAGTTGCTAGGCCAGCTAGAAGGCCGCCTAGGAACACTAGTGTTCGAGTATGCATTGGCTTATTCCTTAAAGTGAAACGGCCTAGGAGGGATTCCTAAGCCGTTTTAGGGATGCTTTGCGCTTCCATTTTACGCGGCGACGAGGTCGCCTTCTTCATTGAGAGCCAGGCCGGACTTACGGACAGCACTCTTTGCCGCCTTCCATGCCGCCTTCAGCTCGTTCTGTTGAGCAACACGACGCTCATCAGGAGAGGTTTCATTCCATGCCGTCAGATCGGCAACAAGGGCATTCAGCACCGGCACAGCGGCTTCGAACTTGGCAATCTGCTTCTGGGTAACTTCGCTCATGATCATTTCCTTTCAGTGTGGTTGGTTGGTGGTACATGAACAATAATACCACCATGCCACTACTGTGTCCAACACTGAATTGTAAACAATGTTACACTATTCAACTTTGACTCCACTCATTGATATGCAGTTCCTCCTGCTGCGGCTTCAGAGATTATCACCTTTGTTCCCTTTTCGAGAACTTCAACTTTTACAGCTGGCAACTTATCGGAAGAACCATAAAGGAAGTATTCACCAGACTTCTCGGTGAATTTATATTTCTTCAAGAGGCGAATCACGGATTTATCAAGTTCTGCTCTGGCGGTAGATTGCTCGTAGGTTCGAACGATAATAGTGTCAAGGCCTTTTGCATAACTCAAATCTTTCAATTTGAAACCTAGTTTGAATAGGTCGGCCGCAAGATTTTCGTATCTCTTATGATTAACTGAATAGCTGTTCCCAGCTGTCGCTTCATTAAGTAGATTAATTGCTTCGTCTACTAGTTTCATTGGTTATCCTTTCTGTCGCTTGAATGCAGCCCATTCTTCATAGAGTTTCCGATGCGCATCAGTCTTGAAGATCGCAATGGCATCACCATGGGTGATCCGAACTCCGGTCAGCTCTGACTTCATGGCCGAAACTGATCCAAGTTGATTCTTGATCTGATCCCATGTAGCAATGAATGGCTTTACCGGTGCGGGTTCAAGAAATGCTGTCAACAGAATTTCTGGAACTTTATATTCTTCTTTTGGTTGAGATAACAATTCTTCGATAATCTCTTCATCGATCTGTTTTACGGTTTCCGCAGCAGCGGCGTCACTCCATGCAGTTGGAAACAAAGATTCTGGATCAACTTTCTTTTTTGCCATTTTAATTCTCCGTTTGTGTAAGATTATCTATGTGATTTTGCATCCATACTGCGCAAGCCCAAGAGTCGCAAATATCAGTGATTGGTCCGCCTAATTTCTTCTTATCCAACACGGCCAAGAGGTCTACACCAAAGTGCTTCGAAAAAGCTTCATAGACGCCTTGCTTGCCATCTTTTTGTTTCGCTCCAACAGATTTCTTTACAGAAGGAGGACTTGGTCTAAAAAATTTTACATCTGGAATCTCTCTTCTCAGCTCGGCAATGAGACAACCGGTCGCCTCTCCAATTTTATGAGCGAAGGTGTTCTTTGATCCAAACGAGTATCCTTCTATCGCAACAAAAACCTTTGGGTCTTCAATATATCCCATAGCAATATCAATTGCGCCTACTAGCCTCGTGGCAATGTAAATTTCTCGGCCTTCATGATCATTCTCCCATGCATCAACTGAACTTTCTTTCGGGTTAATGGTTTGGAAGATATTAAGCCCATCCACTGCTCTGATTTTGTCTCTTTCTTTGTCTGTTAATGTCGCCCAAATTTCAGTCTTCTTCGGAGTCACAATGGTAACAGCAGGAGAAGTTATAGAGAAGTCAATTCCGATAATTACATGATTTTTCATAGATAGATTACTCGCAAAGGAGAACGTAGTATGCTATCTTTCATTTTCGGAACAGTGTTCGGAGTTATTGTTGCTTGGGTTTTGGTTCCGGCCCCAGAAGCCGCATCAGATTTGATTAGTAAAATCAGAGTCCGCCTAGGGCTAGAATAGCAAAAAGGGCCTTGCGGCCCTTTTTGTTTTAATCATTTGCTAGACGATCATCGTCTAGAATCTTTTGAAATCTTGTGATTCTTCGTTCAAGAACATCGTAATAAGTCCACATCGCATCTAATTGAGATCGTAGATCCCATTTTTCATCATTATCCAATGTCTTGAATGCTGGATTTCCTATCCCTAGAATGAAATTATTAAGTGCGGCCATTTTAGCGGACAGTTCTGTTTGCTCGTTAATTACTCTTTGTTGAAATTCTTCAATTTTTTCCATTAATGTACCTCAAAGTCAGTGAAGTTAGGAATATCAAATAAGCTGATTATCTTCAGCACTACCATCAGCAACAATGCCAGCAACGGCGTCCGCATAAGGTTCTCCAAGTTTGGTTAAAGCGGTTTTCAAATATCCATCAAACGCAACAGCCATTTCTTCGGCTCGTTCTCCGATACCGAGAGTCGTATGCCGAGCGCGCAATTCTTTCTCATCCTCTTGTACTTCCTGAAGCCAGAGAGTGAATGCAAAAGTGAATGCTTGTATATTCATGTTATCCTCCACGTGGTTTAGCAGCTCGATTAAGAACAGCCTGGTAAAGTTGTGTCGATAGTGATTCTGGAACATTTGTAGCGACCAGAAGATTCTTGAATCGGACAACAAGACCAGTTGAATCTTTCATGATCTCTCCACGGACTGTAGCAACGGCGCATGTAAGTTCTTGTTTTCCGCCTTTCAGTGTCTTTACTGTAGGACAAAGCAGGCGAAGCCCGTCGTTTCCTTCAGTCGTCGCAATAATCCGATAGTCAAAAATAGGATCAGCTTTCTTAAATGATCCACTGCCTAACACGATGCTCCCAACACCAAGAGTGTTTCCTACTCGATCAACTGCTTTCATGCTCTATCCTTCTTGTAAGATTCTAACATTTCTTTGTGTATCTTAAATTCTCTGAAATACGCAAGCGAATGGGGCCAATGAAATCCATCGACAAATGGAAGTAAAACTCCTTTGAACTCCTGACAGTTCGCCTTATGCGGCCTATCGTCGCAAAGGAAATCGCCTTCATCTCCCAGAAGACCTTTGTCATGAGTAATGATGATATGCCGTTTCAGTTCTGGAAGATGTTCCATAATCCACTCGACCTTCTCGGAATAGGCATGAGCAATTCCAGTCGGAGGCTTGGTTGCTATCCAGACTTCATATCCCATCTCGATCAATTCTCGGACAGCCTCAATGGCACCAGGAATTGGTTTCATGCACCGATATGCACCTTTGACTTTCTTTAGTACTGGACCACTGAGACCAGTCTCTTCAACTAAGCGGTCGAAATCGACAATCACACCGTCCATGTCTACGAAGATTTTGTTCATTTTGACATCCTAATTCTGAACGACTTCAACCGGCCAAGGAGCAAATTCTTTCTGGAGTCGCTCAAACTCTTTTTCCTCTCCGGTCAAGAAGAAAGTTCCATAAGGAGCAGTCACCTTGAAGGAAGTAGAAGTATCGACATAGCCGTATGAGCCGAACTGCATGACACTCTCCTTGATCTATAGATGTATTGTACACCATATAGATCAAGGAGTCCAGTTAACAATTGTAAATTTTACCTGACTGGGCAAGCTCCACCAGCACATTCGTCAAGTGCGTCGAAGTCAGCCGCCGCAATCGATGTGATCACTCTGGTGCCTTCAACTCGACGATCGTACTCTTCCTTGGTGATCTCTTCGAATGGAGCCTGGATGAACCCATGATCAGAATGCAGCAAGAAGCTGAGTGACTTGCAATTCTTGTTGTAGTTCTTGGCCAACCAACCACGGATCTCTTCAAGTTCCTCAGGCTTGTAGTAAACCGTGCAAGAGACAGAGTTGTCAGACCAGACAGTCTGAACCTTCTTAACCCATTCAAGTTGATCAATAGCCGTCATTTCACTAGCAAAAATGGTTCCGCTTGGATAAGAAAATGGAAACTCAACCACAACAGTTCCAAAGTCCTTTGTTCCATCGAATCCAATTTGGTATTCAGTTGGATACCCATGGGCTTTGCATGTTTCGACCAATGGGTGATTTGACGCAATTCTGATTCTTCTAATCATATATGGTGCGTACGCTGGGTGAATACCTGGTGTTACACCAGGTAATAAACTCAACGAACCTGAAGGTTTCACTGTTGTTAATTTGATTGAAACGGGCCAATTATGTTTTTTAGAATATTGAATATCAAATTCTCTCAAATTTTGATAAACATAATCACACCAATCAAGCTTTTCAATATTTTGTAATATCCCAGTAATGCCAATACCCATTCTCATATTTTCATGAACAATTTTCTCGGTTTCTTTATGATGGCACGAAAGAGAAAGAGAATGCTTATTAATTCTATAAAGAAGTTTGGCCAGATCCAGAAACTCTTCTTTTGATTCAATATTTGGAAGGAATATCTCAGAAAGGCAGCATGTTTCAAAATCAGCAAGACCCTGTTCGCAGCATGGATTGTACCCACGAATTTTAGGATCTTTGTATTGAGTATCTCCAATTCGGCCGGTTGCCTTTGACAGTTTTAGATTGATGATGCCGTATGGTTCAGATTTTCCGTCATACGTATCCCAAAATGCTTGAGGGAGAAGTTTAATGTCATTGCACACTACGCTATTATTAGAGAACGCACGCCAGTTTGGAATGTTTCCATCAGACCATCGTTTAGCGTTAAGAAATTGAATATCATCGCAATCACCAATAGCCACCTGAGCCGATCGGCGAACATTTCCTGAAACTACTACTCGTCCAAGAATATTCATGATGTCCAGACAATCAATAGGTCGAAGTTGCTTTCCGGCTCTGTTTGATAATACATTAGAAATATCAACAATGCCTTCACAAAGATCTTCTGGCCCAGAGGCTAAACCCCCAAATCCCTTGATGGGAGTTCCTTTGCCGCGGATCACTTGCGTCGAATAAGTGAATCCGGGGTGGATTTCGTTTTGATAGAAGGCAGAATCCAACATAAGATGAATAAGCTTTACCCATCCTTCACGAGAATCTGGAACGATAAAATCAGCCCCAGCATTGTCTATTCGTTGTGGAGCTCTGAAGTCTTCTTTTACCGGAGGAAGCTTATAAACAAATTCGCGCTGGAGATTGTAGCCTACTCCAGAACCAAGGCACAACATGTCAAATGCCCAAGTGAATGGGCGAATTGGGTGATCAATCGTAGTGAACGCGCAATTCTGAAGACTTGGCAAACCAAGACGGTCAACCGTACTTGTACCAAGTTGCCAAAGAAATCGACCAGCAACAGTTCCTTTCAAACTCATCATGTAGTCGAATAACCGAAGCTCTTCATCTTGAGTAAATCCGACATTCAATTGATCTCGACATGCTCTGATTACTCGTGAGATCACATCACTCCATTCCTCTGTTTCGGAATTCTTGTCGGCCTCATCATGACGTCTGGCGTATGTTCGTTTCATAACCAGATAACCGACTGTGCTCCAAGGTGTAATCATTTTCTCTCCTTCTTATTGGGACAAAGTCTCATCCATTCTGCGAGCTTTAGTTTTGCTCGAAGTCCGGATTTGACGTGATTTAGGATAAACTCTCGAAATTCTGAGCGGTTCCATCCCTTGATTTTGAAAATATCATTGGCGTCATGCTCCAAGAATTCATCTGGAAGCATGATAATCTTTTCTCCGCTTTCAATCAAGGACTTGTATCGCTCCATAATATTGGGATTGCGTGGCTCTTGGTCAAGATAGAAAATTCGGTCTTCTGGAAGTCCTTCTGGATTCTTTGTCGCCCCACATAGAGCGACAGAATTTTCCACGAAGAACGAATCAACCGGACCTTCCAGAACAATGACTGGTGAGTGTCTATTTATCCGCTCCTGACCGAATAATCTAGGTTCTCCCTTCATAATCTGGCAATCGACATAACGAAGTTTAGCATCTGGATCAAGTGAACGACCCTGAAGAGCAACCATATAAGTGTTTGTTGGGTCCATGATCGGAAAAATGACACGACCTTCATCATGGTCAGATCTTACTTTCTGATCCGGTTTTAGCTGCTGAATGTTCTTCCAGAATGTATCAGTATACCAAATATACTTAAACATGTCCAGAGATATTCCACGAGAATTGATATAGAGCCTAGCCGGATGATTTTCACTAAGACCAGTTAATGGAACAAAGAAATTAGATGGATGCATCATAACTTTCTTTGATTCCATTTCCGGAGGAATCTCTTTAATTGTAGGACCAGAAAAGTCATAACTGTTCGCACTGAAAAGAGATCTTCGATATTCCCTATAGATATTCTCGTCAAGGTGCTTGAGCATTCCGGACATGGAATCAGAATGCCCACACTTGAAACATTTGAAGCTTAATTTGTTAAGACTCTTTGGATTTGGAAACATATAAGCATGCGCGGCCGTTGGATTCTTTACTGAATCACCGCAAAATGGGCATCGAAAATTCCATTTAGATGTCTGATATTGCCGGAACCGGCCAAGCGAACCAGAAACCTTCAGGAGATATTCTCGGTCAATGAAATTCCCTAGACTCACAGATGAAAACTTCCTTATGTATGCGATTAAGTGCTATAATAACCCAAATTGCATTTCGGTCGACGACTTCAAAAAGGATATGAAGACCTTTGCCTATGTGTCAAAGGCCTTATCAAAGATCGCAATGACTCATACTCCAAGCGCGATCAACATACGCCAACTACTTAACCATATTATATCACTTTGCAACCTCTTTGGGAATAGCCAAACGGCCCGAATGTTGTTTTTTTATTATCCAGAGAAGCATCATCCATGCTTGAAGACCGCAATGGACTTCCTTGGCCGACTACCTGATGCAAAGATGGCCGTTCATCCTGAAATTCGAGAAATCGAGACGATTGCTTGGGATGATAAGACACTTAAGGCTCTTGAAGGATTCAATAATGCAAGCTGACGGCATCTCTATAGTCATTGCTATCAAGTTTGTTTCTCAATTAGCAAAACCGTTTGAGGAATGGAAGGCCTATAAACTTGGGCTGATTGATATTGACGGGAATAAAATCAAAGATCCAAAAACACCAGAAGAGAAAAAACAATTCTCGGCATGGATGAATCTGATCAGAAATCTTAAGAAGATGTTGGTAAAACTACCCGGCGGAAGATCTCAAATTGCTTCATTGGCTGTCGCGTTTATGATGTTGAAAGATAGTATCGAAAAATACTCCGGAGAAAAGATCACAGTTGAGTCATTAAAAGAAGTCATTGATTCCTTTGGTCAAGATACATCAATCTACTCGGAAGCAGTTAGATATAAAAATACATCCATTCCAGGCCGATATTATCTGACAGATGATTTTGCGGTGAGATATGATAAGGAAGGATGTATGGATTGTGTCATTATAGGAGAATCACTCTTTGATCAAGAGTTGGTTCTTGTAAAAACAAGCACCGGATCGGAGATTATGGCATGCAGAAAAGACCTGTTTCCCAAGGATTCATGAAAGCGCGTAGAGAAGATACTACAACTGCCGCTATTCCGATTGTCCCAGTTCCTCTAGGCAAACCTATTAAGCGTAAGCCAGAAGAGAAGAAAAAATGATCGGTGAACCAATAAAAATTAAAGAAGAATCTATTCTTGTAGAAAAGGCAATCTGCATTCTTGATAAAGTGCAAGATCTAATCAATGAAAAGATAACAGCAATTGATTCAATCATTATGTTTTTCGATTTTCTCCCTATTCCAGCCTGGATTAAGGATATTAGCGGAAAAGTAAAGGCGGTAAATTCAGCATATAAATCAATGTACCCAATAACATCTGAGTGCGGTGAATATAAAATTGGATTTCCTTCAATAATTCTTAAACAGTACGCCGTCAATGATTTATGGGTTCAGAACTATATGATCCCGCGCATATTCGAAGAATCGGCACCTATTGCCGGTGAGCCAAACCGAGTTTCAAAGTTTCTTAAATTTCCGGTATTCTCAAGCAGCGGAATATTAGTTGGAGTAGCCGGCATTGAATTATCCGCACTCAAAGAGAATAAGTAAAATGGCAGACGATTCGGGATCGATCACACCAGTATCATTGTTGATTGAAGCACAGCGGCAACTAGCAGCCGAACTAGTAGAACAAAGAAGAGTCAACGCCGCGTTAAATGAGGCATTATACAAACTTTCAGCAGAAATCAAATTACTCTCTAACCAGATTGGTCGTCATGATCAAATCGAAACAAAAGTTACAGAATTAGGAAGAGAGATTCATTCACTTAAGAGTTCATTTAAGTCAGATGTTCAATCAGTGCTTGAAACTCATACTGACCCTAAGATTGCATCACTGGATAGTAGAATCAGTGTTATTGAAAAACACCTTTGGAGAGCTATTGGTGGAGTGATGCTTTTTGTGTTTGCTGTCGGTTCATATAGGACTTTCTTTCCAGGAGGTTAATCACCATCTCCTAAAATTCCTTTCATCGTTTCAAAATCCGAGTGGAGAGATGCAGGCATTAATTTCTTGAATGTCTGTACATCTCCACTTTTTATTGCGTTTCTTATATCTGTGGCAGACGCAAATCTCTGAGCCTTTGTGAACTTAATTTGATCTACCAACGGTGTCTTTGAGATTTGTCTAGTGTAATCTGCAATTCTGTCATCACCGGCAATAACCTCTACCACTTTTCCTTTCATCTCCGCTTCGACCTGCTCGACAAGAGCTGGAATATATGCGGTGGTCGCGACCATTACTTCCGCTCTTGCTCCCATAGCTTTTTTAATAAACCGCTTTTGGTCTTCAACCGAGAATGGATTCTTCTCTTTGTCGGCCGACGACTTTGCTCCTTTAATGATCACATAAACCGGAAATCCTTCAGTTCCTTGGCTCATTTTCTGATGACCAATATGAAATGGCTGAAAGCGGCCAGGGATAATAGTCAAATGATCCTTGGTCGCTTCGTTCAGAATTTGAAGAGCTTCTGTTGTGATATTTGATTTAGCAGCAATTCCGGCATCTTGAAGCAATTGAATAATTCTGTTCATCATGTCCTTTCTATTTGAATCTAGTCCTGTTTTTGGATTTACTCTGGTTTTCATATTCCGAAGACCGTTCACAAGAATAGAAAAAACATCCTGGGCAAACCAGAACTTTCCAGATAGAGCCATCATTCCTTTCGGCACCAAAGAAGGAGCAAGCTGGAAGAATCTTGATCCGATTACTTCGTCTTTATGCGCGGCCAGTTTGTTTGAGATATTATTTCCATATTTGTTTACAATTTGGCCGGCTAGTGCGGCGCAGAACTGAAGAAAATGAGTTGCTCCAGAAAGTTTCTTCTTTCCGGAAGCTATATCCTCAATTGTTTTCTCAATCCAAGGCATTAACGGTCTAGTGATACCCCAGATTTCATTGGCCAGCTGCATATAATATGAGTCTTCATCTGATCCAACAGCTTTCTTATCCTTGATCTGAGAAGTGAAATTCGGATCTACCAGTTTGGCCATCACTGGAGCGTCATCTGATCCGAAATAGAGCACCACGCCCTCAAATCCATCTTTCACCAGCCATTTAAGATCTTCCGGCGGAGTGAATAACGAGAAAACAAACTCGAGGAAAGTAGGAAACCCATGTTCTCCAGTTTGAGTATATTCTCTGAGAGTTGCTTTTGCCGAAGAAGAAAGAGAACCAGAGAAAATGACTGGCGATGGAGCAATTTCAAGAATCTTGGCCACATCTGATACTAATGGATTATCCGGCTTCATAATCTTTCCGCCGGCATCTGTGATATACGAGATAATCAAATTGTTTTTTGGCTTTCTTGAATACTTGATAATTGAAGGAAGTTTATCCAAGAAAAGTTCAGTGTAGATTTTATGCCGATGTGGAAGAGATCGCCAATCAGTTGATTCAACATGCTCGATGAAGCTTTCGTACATGGCGTTCACAGCACGCTTGTTCGGATCAATTTCTTCTCTGCCTTCTCGGCCAAAGAACTTCAAAAATCTCCCGTCCCGCATGATCACAAATGCGGAGGTGTCAATCTTGATAGATGCAGTGACTGGACCACTGAGTAACTTCTCGATAATACCAGATTCAAATGCAGAAAGATGCTTCAGTTCGTTAAAAAGTTTCACTGAAGTTCCTCTGGTAGTGGCAAACCTTCTTTCTCTAGAGAAGCGGTCAATTTAGCCAAAATCTGGTTCTTGTATTGACGATGAGCGAATGCGCCAGAATTGACCGCCTTATAGATCTTCTCGAAAGAATCTGCATCGGATAGGTCAAAGGTTGGCCCTAGAAGGAACCTGATGACCTCTAGCGGGACTCTTGTAATAGGCTCTTTGGATACTACCTTAGGGTTCTTAAGAATCCCTTTGGCTCCCCTGATGGATTGAATACCCTTCATGACGCCGTTCTTCATGTCGAACCAATATCGACTCCAGGTCTCTGGGATCTCACATCCATCGGCGTCGGTGCATGTGCTGATCACCTTCTTTTGGATTTCTCCGGCGATAGCGAATAGGAACATGTTCCGGTAGATGCCTTTGTACTTGCTATCCTTCTCGTACGGAGAGTGATAAGCAAATCCAGTGTATTCTAAATCGTCGGTGATCATCAGATCAAGCTGCACATTTTGCCCAGCCTGCTTCTTGTCGGTGTTTACAATTGGGAAGGCAATAGAGACGATTCCAAGTCCAGGCATAGCATGAACTTGATCGAACTTTCGCTTCATGATGTCACCAATCTCTTTGGTCAACTCGGCAATTGTGGCCGAAGAGCTGTCGAAGATGATCCCCTTAAACGTGCCAGAATTGGCCATTGCGGTTAAGGAGATCGCCATATCAATGTCTCCGGACGTTCCGCCTGGATTCTTCTTGCCGGTCGATCCAAGGATCTTGACATCGTTCTTGGTCAATCGAAGAGAAGGCAGAACCATGGAATATGCCTTAGCCAGAGTGGCTTCTACATTCTCTTGGTTGATTCTGGTCACGCCTTCTACGGCATTACCACCTTCAAGCTTGAGGTGCTTTTCCGCTCGAATCCAGTTTTGAAAGTCCAGCATTAATTCGCTCCTGATTTGCTTCTTGTATGTATTCACGGATTTCTGTGATCAAACTATGATCATCTGTGTTAATTCGTAGACCAGTCATGACATGAAGATAAGAATATCCATCTCTGATTAATCCTCCAAATGCTTCTTCCAGAAATCCAGACGATGGAATACATGCGCCGGTGAATTTGATTTCAGTAAGTATTTGATTATCTAGAACAGGCCTGAGTAATTCCTCTCTGAATCTTTGACCGGAGAATTCTCCATCTGATCTATATCTACCCCAGGCATATCTGCTAAAGTCCTTTGAGAAATCAATAACTTTTGTCGGCGGCTTGCTCTCTATTCTTTTTCCACCAGCAGCACATTCTTCGTCATCGCCAAATTGGAGTTTTCTTTTGAGCCATTCACTAGTTATATGCATCTTCATTACATACTCCATTCAGAAACATCAATGTCTTTGGCTGCGGTAGAAATGGCTGCACCAATGGCCGCGGCAGCTACTCCAACAGATACACTTGTATCGATCCTTCGAGCAGACGGTGGAATAAACGGCCCGGCGCCTGGAACTCCATTCGACAATTGCTTCTTGGAGAACAGTGTCATTCTGGCCGCATTGATTCCAAGTTCAAAAATAGCCAATAGAACCTTCTGAGCATATCTATTTTTCAATTGCTTGTAACACAATAGGCCTTTGGATTCTAGCTCATCTGTTGTAATAACGGCAAGCAGAAGATCGACCGTTGCGGCCAAGCCATACGACTCGGAGACGTCATCGACATCAATATCCTCGCCTTTTGCTACACCTTGACGACCAGACTGAGTCGCCGACCATCCAACCATGTCATATTCTTGGCAAAGGCCACGAATCTCTTCAGCAATGGACTTAACCCATTTGTAAGAGTTTCCAGCGTCTGATGCCTTCAATCGCTGAGAAGCGCAAAGGTTCAAATAGTCGATAAAAATGATTTTTGGCTTGAAATTCTTCTTCTGGCGAAGTTCCTTCAGAAGGAAACGGAAATGACCGGCATGAGCGCATGAGGCTGGGTATTCACGAATAATCAATCGACCAGGCGTATTCGCCTTGATCTCATTGACCTTCTTTTGGTAGAAGTCAAAGGTCATTTTCGGAAGATCGTCAATATCGATCTTCAGCATATTGGCGTCGATTCTTTCTCGAATACGCTGTTCGGACATTTCAAGAGTGATGTAAAGAACATCGTAACCAGCTCTGGTATAAGCTGCCGCTAGATGGCACATTGTACCAGTCTTGAATCCACCAGTCTTGGATGACATCAAAACATTAAGTGTCTTGGTGGTCAATCCGCCCTTGGTGATGACATTCAGTTCATCGATATCAAACGGAATCTTTGTCTCTGGTGAAGTGTAAAATTGATATTGACTTGCTACCTCGTCGAAGTAATCGTGGCCGACTCGAGAATCAAAGGTGATCGCCAAGGCATCAGCAAAAAGCTTTGGAAGATCGATGTCTGGGAAATCCTTTGGCCGCTCGGTGACGTCAATCGCCAAAGAGATTGTGCAGTTCAATGCTCGATCTTGGCAGAAATTCTCGGCCTCCTTGAGGGCCCATTCTGTATCAACATTCCAAGGACCGTCAATAGACCTGAGAAGTTCTGCGGCTTCATTATGCACCGATTCAGAAATCTTCTGATTGCCCAAGTCGATTAAAAGAGAATCAACAGATGGCCTCCGATTATACTTATCAACGAACTTTGAAATCAATTTAAGAACAAGTTTTTCACCTGGAGTTTCAAAATACTCTTCTTTCAGGTGAGGGATAGAAGCGGCTTGAAAATCGTCGTTCTTTATCAAGCCGTTCAGAATCATTTTGGCTGTGCTCAAGAAATCACTCCATAACTAATTGATTGTTCCCCTCTCTATGCAGTCGCCATCGGCGAGCAAATTAGCGAACTCAGCGCAGAGCTGAGCGGCGAAGATAGGGATAGTCCATTCTATATCATCTAGGTCCGTTTGTACAGTAGTTCCTTCAGCCTGTGGAATACCCACAATGAAGAAACCGACCATCAGTTTGTCGGTTTCCCAGTCATAGACTTCATGTTGAAGCATGCTGCAGAGAGTGATCGTCTTGGCGACCCTGAAGTGACGACCATCTCTTTCGAACTCGTAAACCCACATTTGAGTAGAAGGTGAGTCTACGAGTTCATTGATTTTCTTGAGAGGCCGAACTTTTGAATAATGCTTCTCGGTGAACTGAGAAATGGTTTCGCATGTTGGATCTAGTTCTTTGATTGTTCGCTTGACATAGACTCCAGAGCTGGAGTGATTGATAAGATCCCACTCCAGCTCTTCGTCGGTGATTGGCTCGATATCCTCAATCTTCAGATTGAGATTCGTCTTTGACAGATTCTCCATCTTCGGAAGCGGAATCGTCTTCGGTGATTGCTCCACTGACATAACGGAAACGTTTTCCACACCACTCATCAATTTTCTCCAAAATAGGCTGTGTGAAGAACTTCTCTGGATGCTTCAAAATTGCCTTCTCGAAAGCCTTGGTGCCATCTGGCCATTCATATTTATTGGCGATCTTCTTGATAATACCGGCCGACTCGGCAAATGTGATGAGACCATAATACCGATCAATTCCGCCATCATATCTAAGAAGAGATTCTACTCGTTGCTTTTCTCTGGTGAGCCGAGACTTCTCTGTAATAAACTTGATAATCGATCCGGTGGTTACCTTATCGTCCTTCTCATATGCCTTGGAGCAGAAAAGAAGAGTAGAAGCAGCATATTGAGCGCCGGTGCCGCCCGACATTGTGTTGGTTGGGACATAAGAATTATGTGAAACGGCTCCGTTCGCTAAAATGTAATGATGAGCGTCTTTGACTTCAAAATCATGAACAGTTCGTGGAGCAACAGTTCGCTTTGCTACAATTTTTTGTGGAATCATATTTCAACACCTCTCGGTTAGATACATATCTATGCAGATATAGGAGCCACTAATGAGAAAGAAATGGAAAACAACGCACGCACATCATATCATTCCTAGACATATGGGTGGAACTGATGATCCATCTAATCTCATTGAGTTAACTATTGAAGAGCATGCAGAAGCTCATCGGATTTTGTTTGAGCAACATGGCAACATTAGAGACAAAATAGCTTGGTTGTGTTTAGCTGGTCGAGGTAAAGAAGCCGAACCATACAGAATCAAATTAGCAAATGATGGATTTCAAAAGTTTCTAAGTGACCCACAAAAATCGACTAAATGGAAAGAGAAAATAGCAAAATCCATCACCGGAAAAAAGAGAACAGAAGAATCAATCAAAAAGCAATCAGAAACTACTAAAGAACTATATCGAACTGGACAAATCAAGCCACCAGAATTAACAGATGAAAGAAGAGAAATGCTTAAAACCAATTTCGAGAAATTCGGTTGCGCAAATAAAATGGCTGATGGAAGAAAGAATTCTCAAAAATGGAGAGAGTCAGTTACATCAGAAGCAAGTAAATTAGTAAAATCAGAAGCTGATCCAAGAAGCCAGAGAATTTCTATCAACGGAGTGATTTATCCATCGGTGCGTAGAGCTGTGAAATTCTCTGGCGTTGAAGTGAAGTTAATTGGTCGAGCTAAGAGCCTCGGAGGAACCTACATCGACGAACATAATCACATCACCTTCTTGTAAATCTTCGGCGCATTTCCATTCAAGGCTCTGAGTGAGAAACTTGTGATCCTTTGTACACGTCACAGTTTCTCCGTTCTCTAATTCTAGCTCAAAGCATTCAGCATTCTCATATTGATAAATTTCTCCAACCTCCCCTGATCCATATGTCGTCTTTACTTCATCACCCGGCTTAATCTCAGAAATAGGAAGAAGTGATCCATCAGCCATCAGAATAAGAGTTGATGGGTCCAAGCAACCGATGGAAGAATATACGTGACTTGTCAGTAACATAGGAACATTCAGCCTGCTGCACTCGATAGTGAGCACCCGGAATGCGCCTTTAAGCAATTGCTGCTTAGTCATGTCACGCTTGTCATTGCCTTCAGCGATGTCAGTAATTTCCTTGTTCGTGGAAAGATTACCGATTGAATCGAGGACAAGCATAAGCTTTGGGGCTGGTGCCTTGAATTTGTTCTTCTTGAGATATGGCGCAATGATCTCATGATATTTGTTAAGGACGTTAAGTGCCTTGGTTCGGAATTCTTCAACTGTCGCAATCGGCTCAACAGCAACACGAGAAATATCGATTCCTTGAGATTCCAATTGAGATTTTGTGATAGCTCCTTCAGTATCAAAAATCAGGACTTCATTTTCTGGATCGAGCTCCAAGAAACCCTTGATTCCACGGATGATGAAGAAGGTCTTGCCGGTCGACTTCTCACCGGCGAAGCCAGTAATCTTATTGGTCGGAAATCCGCCGAAGATAGAACCGGAAATCAAGGCATTCACTGTGTAACTTCCGGTGTCCATGAAACCCGTCACATCTCCATATGCGCCGACATCGGCGACAGTCCCGAAACCATCGGAAAGAGCACTTGATACAGCTTTCAATAATGACATTATGACTCCTTGTTATTTATTTGATAATTGCGGCCGGCGACATATGACTTGAATGCAGCGTCTGCGGCAGGCACTACTATAATTCCGTCTATGCAAGCAAAACTAATACCACAAGCTAAATGATCAGTCGCCCATTGTAGAAACTCGGGCCAGAGAAGTTTGTATTGATCCTCATCGCCAAGAAGCCAATACAGATATGGACCGTGCCCATCATCAGAGGCGTCAATAACCTCCTTTTGTTCTTGCCATGTTCCAAACAGGTTATTTAGATCACTCATCACCGAGATCCTTAAGAATTTTCTTCAAATCTTGTTTTAGCTTGGTTATTCTGGATGGCTCTGCCATCAGATTATCCGGCCAATTGAAAAGAGCCTTCACTTTATTTGCTCCAATTGCCGCTTGATCGCAATCATCAAGCGTCTCGCCATAGGAGACAATATGAGTATCTTGGCCATCCCATCCAAGCATAATCACTTGCTTGAGATTATGCGCTCTCGCATATTTCTGGACAGACGAAATTGGAATATTCACTGGATCAAGTTTCATCGATCATTCTCCATATTAAGCATTTGTTTATGAACACAAGTTAGAACCATCTATTTCAAATATCTCTTCGTGGTCTAAGTTTTGCAAAAGAGCTTTAGTGAAATTGAATTCAAGTTGGTAGTTGTATTTGTCCCACATCAGCTCAATAAACGGTTTAGGCTCATCCATTATAAACTCCTTAATCAAAGAACGAAGTTAAATCATCGCATGCGGTCGGCACAGTTGTAGTTGCTCTGGCCACCTGTCTGTTCTTAATCAAGTGTGGATTATCTTTTAATCTGAAATATATTCCGCACTGGCATAATCCTACTTCTTGGCCATAAACTTTTATTTCATTCTGTTCTTCAGAAAAGATTTTAATTCCGTTAGAGACTACATTATGAGTGGCCGGATGAAATTTATCTCTTAGACCAGGAAATAGAATATCTTGATTTTCCCTCATCCAGATCACCCGATTCCCCATTGGGAATTCCTTTTCGGAGACGTTTGGAAATAGTTTCCCTAGCATGAACTTCGCTCCTGGTCCTGGAGAGCAAAACGCCTCGTCGTGGTTGAATGGCAACCATGGGTTCACTGAGTTTGAAGTGGCACAGTGATAGCCATAATATGGACCAATGCCGCGAATAGATCGAAGATTATCATACATCTCCTTGAGAGACTTCGATTCAATCAGTTTGTCCATCATTCCATCGTTCTTCCATGACGCAATCCATTCGGCGACAGCAAGAGAACCAGAAGCCTTTGCGTCTTCCTCCAAGAATGTTCTCTTAACGAACTTGTTGCCCGCATCCATTAACGAGGTATGGAGTTCAGTGGTTCCCCAGAATGGCATTCCTTTAGCTTTTGATTTTGCTGTCTCTCCTCTGAGCCAGGTCGTGTATTCTCCGGTCTTGTTTGTCCGAGCATAATCCAATTGCTCTTTAGCGAGAGAATCAAAATCAACTAAGGCGCTGTCGGGATCGGAATACCCTGTCAAGACCGAGTGGATACCACGAGCGCCATAGAAGTGGGAGATGATTGTATTGCCGAGCTTGTTTTCCATAGAGAGACCGGGAGCAGTCACAATATGGTTCATGATATAGACCATTCGGTCGTCAAGAGTGATTTGTGATGAGAAATATTCAACGCCTTCTCCTAGCGCAGGAGAAGGCGCTTCGTAGGACGGAATAATTCCTCGAATGAACAGATTGCGCTCGTTGATTTTCTCCAGAAAGAACCCAAGCTCGGCCAAAACCTCTTTGTCGATCTTGTCTATCCAGTTCATACTCTTTCCTTGAGATACACCTCAAGATAATCGGCCGGCTCTCCTTTCAGGAAGTCTATGGCCATCTTTAGTGCTTCTGGATTACTCAGGTCTTGTGTGCCGAGTTTCTTCTGGAGTTGGCGATCACATGAACGGTGACGGTTCTTCATATCACGCTCTCTCCAATCCCATGGACGAGTGAAACCCATTTGCATGATATTGAATCCATGGAAGGTGCAGAAACCATGATGAGTCCATACCGGTTGAAGATTACAGCTCCACATGTCATTAGCGAACACTTTACCGAAGATTGTGTACCAAAGAGCGTTCAACCGCTCTGCCTTGTTGAACACATGGATCTCCAAAACAACCTGGCAAACTGAATCAGGTAGCTTTCGATCGATCAACTCGAACTCGGCACCTTCAACATCGCATTTCAAAATGTCTGGCTTTTCGGCCTCGATCAAAGCATGGAAGTCAATCGCCGGGACCTTCTTAACAATTCTCCCCTTGGTGATCGATTCTGGTCGCTTGATCTCTCCGGAGAGTTTATCACCTGACTCCAAGACCAAAAATTCAACAAATGGATCTTGCCCACGGATCGCGGCTGCATTATGAAGAGAATAAGACCCTTCTGGAAACTTGTTGTTCAGAAGAAGGCAATCAAAGTTGTCCTCGTCTGGCTCGATGCCGACATAATACGAGGCACCGCTCTGAGCAGCCAATCGATTGAATGAGCCAGCACATGCTCCAAGGTCCATGACTTTCCGACCGGCAAAATCAAGATGGGTATAAGACCCCAGCTCTTTCAGGCTTGGGTGAAGGGCCTTAAGCTGGTTTGAATCATTGAGATGAAAGAAACCAGAAGGATCAATCAAGATCTCCTGGCCAGATCTTGTGAAATGGCCAGAAGATTTTGCCTTACTTGAATTATTTTTCATTATGAAGAGATGTCCTCACTCGTAATTGCTGATGCCGCGATGCTTGATGAGTTCTTCGATATTCGCAACTCTGAACTCAGTCCCATTGATATACTCATAGAAATCCGGAGCAATACCACATGCAAGAAGATCGCACTCTTCTCTCGCGAGCTGAGTAGGCAAATCGATCGGAGGAGTCTTTTGAGTCCATGCAGATGGACCAATGAGAGGGCCAACCAGGCCAATATTCCGAGCAACCTGGACAAGGCGAATTGCGTCGCATACCACAGCAGCAGAATTCGGAGAATCCTCTACCGAAAGCTCAGCAGAGAATTCAACTGGAGCGCCGCCCCATGCGGTTCCATTAATCAAGAAATGAGCTCGCTTGTTATCATTCAGAGCCGAGAAGTAAGCGGCCGGGCCAGCCTTGATCGTGTGCGGCTTGACTTCGGCGCCGGCAATCTTGGATTGGTTGGTGATAACATTTTCTTTTGACTTTTTCTTGGACTTCAGCCGTCCTTGGTCTTGCATATTCAAGAAGTCAGTATTGCCGCCCACATTATCCTGATAATGCATAGTGACGTTCATTCCTCGCGACAAGAAAAGTTCCTGCAAAACTGCTGAAATAATGGAACTTCCACATTGCGACCTCATATCGTCCCCTATCATTGGGATGCGAGCATCAATAAACTTCTGGGCCCAAACCTTATTTGAAGCGATAAACACCGGAATGCAATTAACAAAAGAGATTCCAGTTTCCAAGCAAATTTCAGCCCAGAATTCGGTTGCCTTCTGAGAACCAACTGGAAGATAGTTTACAATTGCCGAAACTCCGAGCTGGACCAAATGCTGCTTGATTTTCTCTTTGGAGATCCGCTCTTCATATTGCCCAAGAGTATCTTCGGAAATCAGGCCTTCATTGTAAGCCCAACGGAAATCACGGAAGGAAATATCCTCGTCGTGAGAGTACATGTGGTTGGACACACCGTCCATAATCGGACAAGGCCAAACTTCTGGGTCAGAAAAATCATTTGAGAAATGCTTATGGAAGACCAAAGTGCAATTTGGTCTCTCAAAAATCGCTTTAGTCAAACGCTTCCCAATCTTTCGGTAATCAACATCAAATGCCGCTACCACTTGAATGTCTCGCGCTTCATACCCATCAATATCCTTGTGGATTAAACCAGGAACATCTGGTGTGTCACGGTAAAAGTCCAATCCTTGGACCAGGGAACTTGCACAATTGCCAACGCCAACGATAGCCACTTTGATTACTTTTCTGCTCATCGCTCTTTTCTCCTATTTCAGTTTTAAGTCATTGGGCGCCGAGCTAAGACGCAGTAGGACTTATGTGTGGTTAATGTTCTATTATACACTACTTGGAGGTATTTGTAAACGACCAAGTGGTGTACTATCTAGTGATTTCTATGGCAAAACTTCCTCTGGATCTTCGCCTTCATCATCTTCTTCCTCCGGATCTTCGTCTTCCAAAGGAGGATTGAACTCAAACGTCAATCGGACTCTATTACTATCCATAAGTCGCATGAACAATTGAAGAGCACGCCATTCAGTTTTATCATCCGTGGTGATCACAAGGTCAGGAAGGTCACCAAGGTCTTCACTTCTAAATTCAGCTTTCATATTAACTCCTTATTCTCAACTTGAATGCATTTTCCGAAAATTTTATCGTAACTAATCCATCCATTAATATGGCCTTTATTGTTTCCTATTTGGAAAAGATACCGAAGCCTATTAATATCATGAATCAAATGAAGATATTCTGAATTTCCTACTTTGCAAAGAACAATATCTCCGACTTTGAGTTCTTTACCGGATAATGGGCTTACAACGCAAAGATCACCAGATTCAATCTTGCCGGTCATTGATCCACCTTTAGGCCGGAATGAAATGGTTTCACCCGCCTTTAGTTTCTCAATATACGTTGTTGCCCAGCCCATAAATCTCTCCTTTCTAGGCGAAATAACTATTGAGCCCGGAGAATTCTCCGGTGCTCTTTGTGTGCCGAATCATGTCTTGATGGACATAATCGGCTCCAGATAATGACAACTCGCCATTGACAAACTTCACTGCTTGGTTGACAAAATACTCGCCGGTGGTGACTGGAACCGACTGAGGAATACATGGAACACTCTTTCGTCCACCGAGAAGTTCCATATCCACCGGAAGACGCATGATGCACATCATTTCACGGACATTCAAATAGCGGTCTTCATATGGATGAGCGATATTATCGACCGCCTTTCCAGCAAAGGTATTATGACGACCAGCCGGATTGATGATATATGAGCCAGCATAATAATAGCCCATGCCACGCTTGGTTTTCTCCATTGCGAGATTAACCTTATAGCTGAAGTTCTTTACTCCATTGAACGGGCCATCACCAGTGCGCTCAATATAATCCATGCAATCTTGAAACTTGCCGTTTTCGATAACCCATTCAATGGTCGCGATATGCTGATCGATCGGGACTACCTCCGAGGAGAACTTCTGGTGATCCATTCCGTGAAGTTCCAAGATGAATCGATATGCCGGATCGAAGTATGTAACCGCTCCATGGCGAACCGCATCATCTCTATTGTACTTCGACAAAAGAGCTTCATCAATGATTTCTCGGTAGGTCTTCATTGGAACCTTTGGAGCCTGCTCAATAAACGGTGCCGATTTTGAGTCCCAGAAGAAATAGAACGAACGAAGACGATTCTGAGGAAGACCATGGACCATAGAGTTGGTCAATGCGGTAGAAAAAGAATACCCATGGTCCTTGGCAATCTGCTTCAGATTATCCAGAGTTCCTTTGCCTCTTGGCTGAACCAATCCGGAAGCATTCTCTCCGAGCATAACCTTCGGACGGATTTGTTCAAGAACCAGATTGGCGCTCTTGTACATCCATTGATTCTGTTCGGCATTTGCGCCGGAGCTCAATGGATTTCTGGAAGTGTTAAGACGAGACAAACCAGCGCATGGGCAAAGAGCAGTCACAAGATCGACGTCGCCTGCTGCCATTCTGGCCTTTAGGTCGTCAGTGAAACCAGACTCGTCGACAAGATAACGAGGAACATCTGGACCAAGATAATTGGTCAAATGCGACTCATTATTGTTGAATGCATTCCAAGAGACGATAAAATCAGGATTATGACCAATCACATTTCTAGCGGCCAGAGTCATTCCGCCGATCAATGGTACAATAGCTGCATGCTTCATGAAAAGAAATTCTCCACGGTTTGTTTTTCTAATGATGAGTAGTCGTTCTTCCGGTTATTCCGAATGTCCCAATAATAAAACTCAGGGGACAAATGAATACCACGACCGGTTGTAGATCCTGGTCGGCCGGACTCCATAACTTCTGGATTAAACTTTCCTGATTGATCAGTAAATCGATCTGGCCATTTCAAGAAGTTCCAGCCGTTGATCCTACAAGCATCTTTGATCAGCGCCGACATATATCTACGGGCATAATCTCGCTGCGCCCAGGAGCCGGAGAATGGCATAAGTTGGCCGTTCACCATTTTGCCCTTGGCATTCATGACCTTTGGAGCGAACATAACCGAAAGAGAAATCGTCCTCTTGTCGTCGTTGATTGGAAATGGCTCGACAATTGTAACTTGCTGAAGACCGCATTTCTGGATAGAATCAACATATCCTTCGATAAGAGCCTCAACCGCTTTATTGACTTCAAATCGGCAGATATGATGGCGAATATCAATGTTGCCGTAATTGAATACTCCTTTCTTGATCTTTGAAGCATTATCCTTGAATGTGTCTTCAATAATGCTCTTGAATCCTCGTTTGATCGCCCCGTGAAGAGTCTCTCCTTTCCTGTAGATCAAAGCATAGCCAGGTCGCCATGAAGCTAGGCTGTGCGAGTCGCCTAGAGCAACTCCAGCATACCCTCCTTTGGCCACCGAATCCACCCAGGGGTCATAGAAGTCTCTGGCTGTATGATCAGATTCGGAATAGATTCTGTGATCTTCTAGGTGCTTACAGGCCGCCTCAAAAAGCTCAAGAGTTGGCGTTCCTTGCCATTCTGGCTTTCGAAGCGTGGTCGATGCTCGATTCTTGAACTTGTCTGGAAACGGATGCTCAAAAGCAACAGGCGTGTTACATTTCGCGATTGACTCCCAGCACATATTGACACCGTGAAGCCACCATTTATAGGTGTCTGGGTCTTCAGATGCTCGACCATATTCGTTCCAATTCCATCCACCAATCTCTGGACCACCATAGGAGTCTCCAAGATGGATCAGCGTTCGCTCGACTGAAGGATCTTGCATCATTTCCCATTGATTTGCTGAAGTAGTGACTTCTACATCCCAATCGGAAAAATCTCTCATTGCGAGAGCCATAATCTCCATGCGACCACGAAAATGAGAGTTCCACTTATTAGCAATTGGGTTAGGAACACACACGATAATTGATTTACTCATTCTCATTCATCCATGTCTTAAACATATGAAGTCACATCAAACCCAAGAACGCTTTTCATTTTAGGTAATCTATTCGCTATATTTGAATTCATTTCCGCTATAGCGAGTTCAAACTCTTTCTCGGTTTTTGGAACCTCGACCGAGATAATCGGATTACATAATGCCCATCGATCAAACTTGACTAGCAAATCTCCGATCTGGAAATGATTTTCGCAATTCACTCTCCACACTCGACCATATCCTTCAAGGTAAAACCATGCATGAATAGACCGTGAATATCGACTAGTCCGGCGCCAAGAGATTTGCGGCTTCAATCCGTACTTTCGACACCAATACTTCCACTGCTTTGGCAATTTAACTTTCATCCGAAAAACTCCTCTAGGCTTCGGTCCGGTTCCAAGAACAATCCAACCACATCGGTGATGCCCTTGAGCGGAGTAAGAAATGATGTTTCATACATATGACTTCGATTGATATAAGGCTCGATTCCGAACTCTGATGGAAGTCGAGTGAAGAAAGCAATTGCGTCGGACTTAAGTGGATTTGGCTGGTTCAGGTGCAGATATCGGATCTTGGAACCAGGCTTGATTATCTGGTACTTCGAATCGAGAGACATCTTCATCAGGAAGTGGTTATACACTATCACGCCACGGATCGGAGGAGTAGACCCCTTTCCAGGGAGACCGTCAAGGCCTTTCCACTTATCGATCTCGGAAACACCACGAGGACAAGCAATCTCGTATACACCAAGAGTCTCATAATCCTTCTTAACTCGCTCGATTAACGGAAGCAACCGCTCACGATCGTTAACGTCGCCGGTCAGAATAATCTTGACGGCCTCACTAAGAGCATCACGGCAGAACTTTGGCGTGGACGTTTGAACCAGCTGAAGACCAACTGCCTTTTGTTCCGGATGAGCGTAGCGAACACCTTCATTATCGATCACGTTCAGCGCGTACTTCTTCTTGGCGGTCCAAAATCCTTTATCTGAAATCGATTCACGCTTCATCGAGATCAGAGTCTCTTGGCAACTCATATACTTCGCCAATTCCTCAATTGCCGGCTCGATTGCCGCCTTGGTAATATGTTCTGCTGCTCGGTCCAAGAAATCGGTGATCTCATTTACTGTCGCATTTGGCTTGTTCTTGAACATTTCAGTGACCAGATCGTCAAGCTCGAAATAGTTCGAGTCGGTGTCGATAGCAATACAACGATCCTTTTTAGGGTGGTTTCTGAGAGTCTTGTTCAGGAACTCATTCACCCGCCGTTCGATGAACTGAATGACGACCTGAGAAGTAAGTGTAACACCCTCGGCCATTCGAATATCGAAAAACCTGAACCACTCATTTGCCATGGCGCCATAAAGAGAATTCAGCAGGACCTTGATTGCACCTTCCTTGGTCTTGTAACTTGACGCTTCTTTCTTCAAGGCATCCGAATTTTGTGGCTCGGATTCAGCCTGTCTCAAAAGACTATTCGCCTTGGCCTTTGTAACTTTTCGCTCATTGAACAATTCAGCGACCAAACCAGGAATTGTAGAACTCTTGGAATGGCTGAAGAGAACTCCATTAGCCGCCACAGAATATCCATGCGGGCAATTCGACACCAAGACATCAGCTCGACCATCCTGCGAAACAAGATGAGAGGAATAATCTTTATGTGGTTGCGACGGATTATCCATCACGGTAGAAGCGCACATATTCCATTGTCGGATAATGGTTGGGTGCATTGAAGCCACGTCGAATGCGACAATCCACTTATACATGCCAGGAATCGGTTCTTTGACATATGCTCCGACATATGGAGTTTTGATCGATCGAGAAGGTAATGGAGCGGCCTTGTTCTTCTCCAGAAGCTTGTTACAAATATGAGCGTCCCAGACCTTCACCGGAGAATAGACATCCTCCATGTTCACCTTGGATTCATAGGCGATAAACATCGCGGTTTGAATCATCTGACGTTTCACATTGATCAGCCAGACCAACCACGAGTCCAAGATATTGTAATCATTGAACTTCTGTGGATTGGTGTCAAACATGTTCTGGATTGTCTCTTCCTCAGTGTAATCAATCTTTGAGGTTCCAAGTTCCAGCGCGGCAATAGTAGCTAGTCGATGATTCTCGCGTGGGCGAACCTCGAACTTCTTGTAGAGCTCTTGAAGGTCAAGCTGAGCCATACCATAAATATTGACTGAGACGGCAGCATTGCCGAAATTATCCTTATGCTCTTTCTTGGTGACAGCACGGAATGGAGAAAGACTCTTGGCCGCTTGGTCACTAAGTACAATAGAAAGCCGATTATACAAATATGGGCAGTCAAACCCATTTGAATTCCAACCAGACACAACCATTGGATAGTTCTTGGTCCAGAGGTCCAGATATGCTCGAAGCAAAGACTTCTCGGTGGTGAATTGCCGGAACCGGATTTTCGACATTAGCTCCGGATAGACTTCACGAACAAACGAAGAAGCCTCATCCCACGGGGCCATGGAGTAAAGAGTCAGAATATCGTCCAGTGAATCGTAATGGCTGACAGAGATGATAGGCTGGGCTGCAGCAATAGGAGATGGAAAGCCTTCGTCGGACTTTACCTCAAGGTCGAATACCGCAACCCTGGTCTTATCGAACTGAGGATGCAGATGCTGGCCTTGGTAAAGAGAACCGATAGCATTATGCGCCCATTGGTTTTGACCATAAACAGTGAATCCACGCTCTTCGTTCTCATCGATGAAATCCTTGGCCGCATTGAAATCATCTAGTTCTACCTCTCCTAGCCGGATTCCTTCGTTGATCATCGAGGTGAAGGTTCCGTTCTCGGCTTCGATATACAGCTTTGGTCGGAAATTCTCGATGGTTTCTTTGCAGTCACGACCGTGCTCATCAATGTACCGATGAAGGACTGACGTTCCCCACTTTTGGACAGAAATGTACATGCATTCTCCGTTTCTCAATCATACTTTCATTATATCAAAAACGACAAAGGATAGCCATCACTCTTTTTGGCTATCCTTGTCTATCTTCTTGCCTTGCTTTCGCTCTGCTTTATGGGTTCGTCTCTTAGCTACTTTTCCAAGCTCTCCATGCTTTCCGGGCCTTCTTGACCAGTACTCAAAGCCTGGACCTTTGCCGCCACTTCGTTTACTTCGGCTCATTCAAATCACGTTCTCGTTCAAGTTGAACCGGCTTATCAAGTTCTGTCCAGAAAGTGGAATTAAGCTCGTCTTGCATAGAGTACGGTATTCGGCAGTTCAAACCCCAAGGAATACAATACCCATTCCAGCCAGGAGGTAAGTCCTTCACTGATGTAATCTCAGAGACAACGTCAATATCGCCAAGATTTCTGTCGGTAATGTCGCATCGCACAATTTCTTGTCTTTGGTCAAACGCTAACCTAAGAGCTTGTTTCTCATCTTCAGCCTTTACTACAGTGGATAAATTGAATCGAACTCGATAAAGCGGCATAATTATTCCTTCATAGTGAATCAGACAAAGACAAATCTTCTACTTTTCTGGAATTCTCCTTGAGATAACCAGCAAAAGTCCAGCTGTCGTCATAATCATCTGGAGGGGAAAATCGAGCTGAAGCAAATGGACTGTTATTTGACGGAATTGACAGTTGGAAGATGACATAATCCCGCCATTCTGGGTTTCTCATCCAAATCCATTTAGAGTCATATTCAATCACAACCACCTTTTCCAGAATTGCATCTTTCAGAACATGAGCAATAAATTTCTTAGCATTATCTTTGCCGGTTTCTTTGGAAGAGACCCCAGAGATAATCTCAAGTTCCTCTTCAGGTAAATCGATAATACGCTCCTCAATTCCAATGATCGCGTATAGCCATTTCTTGAAAATGTTCATTTCAATTCCTTGTTTGATCCAATAAGGCTGTCAATTAGAACTCGCCGATGAAGATTATATTCTTCAATCGACATCCTACCAACTTTTGATTGGCTGAACAAATCATCGATCGGGCCAATAGAGACAACAGATTCTGGGTGAGTTTTCTCTTTCTTTTTCGAAGGATATTTTCTTTCGAATCGAAAGACCTCAAACACATACCATAAAACTAGTGAAAGTTGAGCAATTAAGATCAACATCCAAAAGATATAAAACACGGTACTCATGTCAAAGGTAAACCTCGCTCTTATGTGGATTGCAGTGAGCTTCCACCAAATCCTTGGCGTCACGAAGGCCAATCCCAAGTTCGCGTCGGACAAACTTGATAGCCTCGACTTTTCCAAGCTTCCGAAGCTGGTCTTCTGTCCATGCGAACTCGTTGTCTTTTGCGTTCTGCCGCTCGATTGGGTTCATGGCGAGCCAGACACCTTCAGCCTGAATAAGCACATGCTCTTGCCTGGTGAGGCTATTCACTGCAGCCGAAGAATACGACAATGGAGGATTCGCAGCCGGTTCGTACGGATCATACTGCTTTCCTGTCCGTACGAACACAGCTTTGACAAGCGGCAATGAAGGATTGGCCAGCATATCAAGCACAATATCACTGGCCATATGCGGATTCGCGCCAAGAAGCGAAGCAATTTCCAACATGACTCGGTTCATTGAATATAATCCTTAAAAATACGAGGAGTATGAGGGCATTTAATTTCAAAAAGGTCGGAAGCAGTAGACGCAGCCCATGCATCCGGCTTGATCTTCGGATCGATCCCAGTCATGCCTAGCACGTAACCACGAGCCTCAGCAAGAACCGTGTTGGACTTGAAGGCGCTGTCTGGGTTCAGGTCAAGGTGGATCTCAGCTTCACCAAGCCACTCGCGGTTCACTCGCTGGTAGAGATCAACAGCTCGGTAGACCTCGTTCATCAAGCGAAGGCGTAGGGAACCAGAGCGGTCAATTTCGGTGCTCACGTCGGCGAAGACCTTGCAGCCATGACGCCCACCAAGGTGAAAGACCGCGCAAGTGGTATAAGAAACCTTCCAGGTCTTCTGGCCGATCAGGCGTCGACGAGAGTCGGCACCGATGTAGAGCCGAGTAG
>CAZMXB010000001.1:67699-90097 GCA_964569855.1 uncultured Rhodoferax sp. | reverse complement strand
GCCGTGCTGCAACTGGCCGTGACCTACCGCAAGGTCATCATGCCGCTGATCGCCGCGACAGAGAAACGCATGGACCTGGACCATAGCATCAGCAAACGGCTGGAGCTGTTGCTGGCAAAGGCCAACGAGCCCCGGACCACACGCCCGCACAGCGGCGGTAGCAAGAAGACCGAGGGCGGAACGTGATGACAACATCCCCCTCGCCCGCCGACATGGAAAACCTGCTGGGCCAATTGGAAGCCTCCCTCGTCGACTTGCGCCTGGACGACGACGAGAAACACAGCCTGGCCCAGACCCTGCGCCTGGCCCAGCCACCGGAAGATGGTTTTAGACAACTGCGCAACCACGCCTTCACACTGGCACGCAACCGGCTGGCTGCACAGCAAGACCCCATGTCCGTGCTGCGCTGGCTGGAAGCCGTGGTGCGCGCGCTGGACTTGGCCCGTGCTCCCGCGCAGGCCACGCGCTCCAACGCCGTTTTTAGTCCCGGTGAGGCATGCCTTAACACCATCGTCCAACACTTCCGCAGCGCACGGCGCAGTGTGGACTTCTGCGTCTTCACACTGTCCGACGACCGCATCGCCCAGGAGGTATTGGCTGCACACGCGCGTGGCGTGCCTCTGCGCTTTATCACCGACAACGACAAGGAAACCGACTCGGGCAGCGATGTCACGCGCCTGCGCGCAGCCGGTGTGCCCACGGTAGTGGACCGCACTGACGCACACATGCACCACAAGTTTGCGATCTTTGATGGGCAGTGGTTGCTGAATGGCAGCTACAACTGGACGCGCAGTGCCTGTTCGCACAATGAAGAGAACTTGGTGGCGACGAATGACGCTACGTTGCTGCGCCAGTTCCAGGGGGCGTTTGATCAGTTGTGGGGGCACTTGGGCAATTGAAATTCAGCTTGCATGCCGTGATCTGCGGCGGCAGAGTTTGGATCGCCTGAAGTGTCAGTCCAGGGCGGTAGCGGGTACTGGTGAACGGCAGGTTACTGGAAGTCCACCTGGGTGCCTGCCATCGGGCGCCGACAACTCAACGCGTCCCACCGCACATACAAGGGCAGCAGGGGTAGCGACTATGCTGCGGTGGTCAGGCTGAGATTTCGATATCACCGCCAGGGGGTACCTCTTCTACATTCAATAAAGGTAGGTACTGTATGAAACGCTGGATTCTCGCGTTGATCTTCGCTGTTTCTCTTGTTGCAAATGGACAAGAGATGCCGCCAATAGGAGAAATACCGACCGAGGTGGACTGTCTCGCATACATTGCGATTTTGCCCACCTTCTATAGCGAGAAGATGAAAGTCTTTTACGAGAAGAACCCGAAAACCAGCGGGAGGGAATTGGTGGAAAAAATCCAGTCGCTGGCCGACCGCGGTGACAAGGACCTGCAGTTCGTGTTTAGCCAACTGCTTCTCAATGGTTACTGTGTGCCTAAGGATGTTTGTGCTGCGCGAATGTATCTAGAGAAGTCACGCGGCAACCCGAAAAACTGGGAGCAGGTTTACCCAATCCCGCCATGGCCGAAGGAGGCGGAATCCATGTGCCACTGAGACCTTTTCCTTCCAATCTGATTTGGGGCGTCCCAGCCAAATTGGAACGCGTGTGTTTGGATTGGCGAACTCTTAGACAGGGAGCCAACCCATCACGTTGATGCACATCTACTTTGCGACTACCCAAAATGTGCAGTTATAGGAAACGTATGCGCGGTTGCGCGGTTGCGCGGTTGCGCGGCAAGTGGATCCTTCAACGAGCGCCGCATCGACGAGGGGCAAGTCATCCGGGTGGGCAGCGGCTTCGAAAAATGTTTAAAGCCAACTAGGTCGCGAGCCCTCGTCCACATTGCGTGTAGTGCTATCGTTTTTATAACGTTTATTTCTCCCGTGCCAGTGCCGTTGTGCCACCCATGTGCGCTGGCGAACAGATTTTATTGGCGTCACGCCCAATACTCGACCGCGTAAAGCGCCGTGCGCCAGCCACTCGCTATAGGGGGCGCGCAGAGCCAGTCAGTCGAACATATCGATGGTTTTCTGGATCAGAGGAACGGGGAAATTGTATGAATGCATTCGAACGGTTTTCCAGCATCCGGCTGTGGTTTACGGCCCTTCTAATGGGTTTCTTGGTCGCAGGCTGCGGAGGAGGCGGACGGGACGTGGTCATCGACGAAATCGCTCCCATGGTGACTGCCGTGGGGCCGCTGCCAAATGCCTCTGCGGTCCCGGTCAACACCCGCATGATCACCGCCGTTTTTAGTGAGGCGATGGATCCGCTAACGATTGACGTCGCTACGCTCAGCTTGGCTTGCCCGGCCGGCAGGCCGACCACTGGTACGGTGCGGTATGACACGAACGGCATCCTGGCAAGCCTGACACTGGCCAGCGATTTGCCCGCCGGTACGGTCTGTACGGCTACGATAAGCACTGGCGCCAGGGACAGGGCTGGCAACGCGCTGGCGCGCGCCTTGGCATGGACCTTTACCACTGCGGCCGCTTTGGATACCACCGCGCCTACAGTAAGTTCCACCTCGCCGCTGGCCCATGCGAGTAGCGTGGCGTTCAACACTTTGGTGAGCGCGAACTTCAGCGAGGCCATGGATCCAATGACGATCAATGGCACTACGGTGAATCTGGCCTGCGGCGCGGTCAACTCCGTAGCCAGTGTCGCGTATGCCGTTAACGGCAATGTGGCGACGCTGACACCGGTGAATCCGCTCCCGGCCAGTACCGTTTGTACTGCAATGATGGGCATCGGCGTAAAGGATCTGGCCGGCAATGCCCTGGTCAGTCCTTATGTCTGGACCTTCAGCACAGCGGCCGCCGCCGATACCACGCCCCCCACAGTCATTGCGACTTTCCCTCTGGCGAATGGCGCGGGCATGGCTCTGGATACGCTGATCACCGCCAGTTTCAGCGAGGCGATGGACCCGCTCAGTATCAACAGCACAACGGTCTTGCTGGCCTGCCCTAACGGCGCGGTGACGTTCGGGGCGGTGAGTTACGCCATGGATGGCAAGGTAGCGGTTTTGACGCCGACGCGCAGCCTGCCTGCCAACACCACCTGTATTGCCACGATCACCACCAGCGTCAAGGACGTGGCAGGTAATGCCTTGAAGATTCCGTTTAACTGGGTGTTCAGCACGGGCGCCACCGCTGCCGACACCACGCCACCTACTGTAGGTTCGACCTCCCCAGTGGCAGATGCGCGAAATGTGCCACTCAATGCCCAAATCAGCGCCAGCTTCAGCGAGGCGATGGATCCGCTCACGATTGACAGCGCCAGCTTGAAGTTGTTTTGCAGCGGCGGGATTGGCGGCAGTGCGATTAGTGGAAGCGTGACTTACGCTGTGAATGGCAACTTGGCAACCCTGACTCCGACCAACAATCTTCCTGCTGGAGCAGTATGTACCGCCAGCATCTCGACCAACGTCAAGGATGTGGCCGGCAATGCCTTGGCGAACCTGTTTGTCTGGGCCTTCAGCGTCGCCGTGGTACCTCCATAAGCGAGCAAAGCTTTTACGCGGCAGTATGGGTGGACATCGTGGCCAAAGGCGGCCCAATCAACAGCCGAGTGCAATGCGGACCCTCCATTTCCCTGGATTACTCAAACTTGGCGCGCTTGACGGGGATGCCTGGCGCCTGACAACCCCTAAAGAGCCAGCGACCTTCAATGACTGAACCGACTACACATGGTGAAACCTTGCCCCAAAAGGACCATGTTTCCACCATCGATACGCTGCGCGCTATTGCCATTTCCTGCGTATTGGCACATCACATTTTTGCCTACACCGGATTTCAAATCCCCTACCTGGATTTGAATGGCGGCTTGATCGGTGTTCAGTTGTTCTTCCTGATCTCTGGCTATTTGATAATTCAAAGCGCCCTCAAGTACCCCCTAGGTGTCTTTGCCATTCATAGATTTTTCAGGATTTTTCCGCCGTATTTGGTTGCACTGCTGGTCTTCACAGCCGGAAAATACTTCATGTCGGACAGCTACCGTGGTGTCATGGACGCACGCTGGCCATACTTTTTGCTTAACTTGGCCAATTTGCAGTTGATGCATCCTGTTTCGGTGCTCTTGCTTGACTCCATCCATGTGGGTTGGTCGCTCACCGTGGAGTTGTTCTGGTATGCCCTGGCTCCGCTATTGGTGTACGTTATCGGAAAGGGCAGCGGCCGATCTATCAGGTGGCTGATAGCCTTGGTCGTGTCCGCGGTCCTGGCCACCCTGTGGGTCTATTGTGCGTCGCGCGGATTGTTCAACTCCCTGTATGAGAGCAGCTTTCGGCTCGCGGGTGTAGCTGTCGACAATCCAACCTTCAGGCACTCCCTCATCGACAACGCACCGCCCGCCCAAATGGTCTATTTTCTGATTGGCGCCTCGCTGTACTTGTTCAGGCAACAACTTTTGGGTGTTCCAACGTCCGTCCTGTGGACAACCTCCAGCCTGATCCTGCTCTTCGTTCCGCTATGGAACCAACAGTTGGCCCTGTTTCCCAACATCGTCACGGGTATTGGCTGCGCCGCATTTTTTCTATGGATTCGCCGATTTGGAATCCATGACAAGTTAACGCTGTGGGTTGCCAAAGTGTCGTACTCCATCTACCTGATCCACGTGCCAATCCTGTTGCTCATCTTCAAGTACTTGCATCTCACCGGATGGGCAGGACTACTGTTGGCTATTCTGAGCGTTGCAGCGCTCGCAGAAGTCAGTTGGCGCTTCATTGAGGCGCCGTCCCAGCGCTGGGGCAAACGGCTGGGCTTGAAGTTACAAGCACGTCGGTCCAAATAGGAGTGAGCACTTCGTCAATCCGAGAACCCGCCATGGGCTGGAAGCTGGTATTGGCTAACGACCCCTTTCTGGCAATCCAACGCATTGCCGGTCAAAGAGTGTGGGCGGCCACGTCCACCGAGGTAATCGGTGCTAGCATGCCCGGATGCCCTACAAAGTATGTTTCAGGGCACCACACCAGTTTGGATATGGAAGTAAGCGGTGAAAGATACCGAAAAAGTAACCCTCTGGTTCGGTGCAGCCACCGTCCTGACGGTGTTAGTCGCCGCGCTGGCATGGGTGCAATACCAACAGAGTGAGACCGCTTACGCGCAACGAACGCTTGCGATAGAAGCGTCACAAGCTGCCAACGCCTTGTTGTCGAGCATGAAAGACGCAGAAACAGGGCAACGGGGATATCTCTTGACCAGCGATGAAACGTTCTTGGAGCCTTACAGATTGGCCCTTGAAGCAGGGCCACGCCAATTGCTGCATTTGCGCCAACTTGTTGCGCTCGAGCCGATACCGTACCCGCGAACGGACGAATTACTGCGGATGGTCGATGCAAAAATGGCCGAGATGCTACAGGTTCTCGCGATGGCCCGCCAGGGTGATCTGCGCGGGGCATTGCTTCGAGTCCAAGGCGGCGCCGGCAAGCAAGATATGGATGTATTGCGATCAGAAGTGGCCCAGTTTCTCGTCCATGAAGCTGGTTTGCTGGAACAGCGGGAGAGCAAGCGCGCTTCCAGTCGGAATCAGTTATTGGCATGGATGGTCTTGTTGAGCATTCTCAGTGTGCTTGCGTCGGCCTCGGCATCCTTGATGGTGGTGCACCAGACCCGGCGCCGTATCGAAGCCGGGGTACTCGCCACGAACCTGGAGTTGCAGAAGAATGAAGCGCTGGAACGACTGGCGTCCCAGTTGCGCGAGGATGACTTGCATGAGAAAGAGCGGTACCGCGAGAGCATGGAGACCCGCGAGCGCATGGTGTTTGCCGAGAAAATGTCATCGATCGGCACCATGGTGGGGGGAGTTGCGCACGAAATCAACAACCCCTTGATGGGTCTTTTGAATTACGTGGAATACGCCAGAGACAAGGCCAGCGATGCCAAGTCTGTTGAGGTACTGGACAACGCCCTGTTTGAGATCAACCGCATTAAAAAGATCGTGCAAAACATGCTGGTTTTTGTGCGTTCCGATAGTGCGAACACCGGCGTGTGCAATGTCGCGCAGGTGGCACAACAGGCGCTCAACCTGTTCGCGGGAGAGCTCAAAAAGCACGACATCGCACTTGAAATGGTACTACCCGACGACTTGCCTCTGGCCCGCTGCGACTCTGGCGGTTTGCAGCAGGTGTTACTGAACCTCTTGCTCAACGCTCGCGATGCTGTGGCAGAGCAAGCCGACAAACGAATCGGCATTCGGGCTGAACAGGTCGATGCGAGCATCCGGCTGCACGTTTTTGACAATGGGCATGGCATCGCGCCTGGGGTGCGCGACAAGCTCTTCACACCGTTCTTTACCACCAAGCCGGTGGGAAAGGGCACGGGCCTTGGGCTTGCCGTGTCGCGCCAACTGATGGCGCACATGGGCGGCTCTGTGGCACTGGACGAGAATCCCGCTGAAGGTGCCAGTTTTTGCATTGCCATGAAAGTGGCAAATTCGTTGGATGGAAACAAAGAAAATGACACAAGAAATTCTGGTAATTGATGACGACGCTGCTGTACGCGGCGCGTTTGCCTTGGTCCTGGGTGAAATCGGATGTGTGGTGCGCACTGCCGTCGGCGGCTTGGAGGGCATTGCCATGGCGCAGGCGCAACGTCCGGACCTTATATTTCTGGACCTGAAAATGCCCGGAATTGATGGCATCGAGACGATGCGCCGCCTGCTTGCGCTCGATGACAGCTTGTCCATTTACATCGTCACCGCGTTCTCACACGAATTTCTGGTCAAGTTGAAAGACGCGCATGCCGAAGGACTGAAGTTCCAACTGGCCAACAAGCCCTTGACGTCGTCGCAAATCCGGCACATCGCACGTTCTGCGCAGCAAACCCAGGCGCTCCATGCAGACGATCACCGGATCATGTTGAACCTGTATGTGGTGTCCAACAACCCCGTGATTCAACAATATGTCGAACAACTCAGCGCGGTACTTGCGGCGGCGTACCAGCCGGGGTATTGGTCACTAAACGTGGTGGAAGTCTTGGGTATGCCCGAGAAGGCTCTGGCGAACGACGTTTTCGCTACGCCGATGCTGGTGCGCGAGATACCCGAGCCGGTGCTGAAGCTGCTCGGAAACCTGTCAAAAATGCATTCGGTGCTGGCCGCCATCACCGCGCAAAACGGGTCGGGTTCAGGCACCGTGGTGTTGTGACCCTCCTCTGAGTACCTATGCCCCACGACCCCGTTGACCTGGAATTGATACTGCGGTCCATCACCGATGGCGTCGTGGTGGTCGATCAGCGCGGGGTGGTGTTATATGCCAACGCAAGTGCAGAGCAGATTTTCGAGCGTGGCAGTTTGGTGGGAAGTGATCTGGCCATTCCGGTAGCTGACGACACGTCGCATCATGAAATCAATGTGATCCGGCCCAGTGGAATTGGCTGGGCCGAATTGCGTTCATCGTCGATTGTCTGGAATAGCCAGAGCGCGTATGTGATTGCTGTACGCGATATCACCGAGCGCAAACAGTCAGAACATGGCATGCGTCTGGCCGAAGCAGTGTTTGACAGCACTCGGGAAGGTCTGATGGTGACCGACGTGAAAACCCGAATCGTGCGCATCAACCCGGCCTTCAGCGATATTACCGGTTATAGCGAGGCCGAGACGCTGGGACAAAGCCCCGCACTGCTGCATTCCGGGCGACATGACCATGCGTTTTATGCAGCCATGTGGGAGAACATCAACCGCATGGGCAATTGGCACGGTGAACTTTGGAACCGACGCAAAAGCGGCGAAATCTATCCACAACTGGCCAGTATTTCTGCGGTCAAAGACGCCGATGGGCACCTGAGCAATTACGTTGCGGTTTTTTCTGATATTTCCACGCTCAAACAAACGCAGGCCGAGCTGGATTTCCTGGCGCACCATGATCCCCTGACGAAGCTGCCGAACCGCCTGTCACTGCTATCGGACCTAGGCTATGGCATGCAAAGAGCGTTGCGCGATGGCAGGTTCATGGCACTGCTGATGATTGACCTGGACCGTTTCAAGAACGTCAACGATAGCTTGGGACATCCGGCCGGTGACGAGGTATTGCAATGCGTGGCAGTACGACTGATAGAGCAGCGCCGAGAGGTGGACATGGTGTGCCGACTGGGCGGCGATGAATTTGCGGTGCTGCTGGAAAACGTGGCAGATGCTAAAGATGCGGGCGCAATCGCCAATGCCATTATCCTGGCCTTGAGCGAGCCCTATACCTTGGCCAACAAGGTGCAAGTACGTATTGGAGCTAGCGTCGGCATCAGTGTTTTTCCGGACCATTGCGATACGCCGGAGTTGATGCTGCAGCAAGCCGACAGCGCACTGTACAAAGCCAAAGCCGAGGGGCGTGGGCGCTTTGTCTATTTTTCTGATGACCTTACCATTGCGGCGCGAGAGCGTATTGACCTGGAAGTCAAACTCCGCCACGCGCTTACCCATGGCGAACTACGGGTGTTCTTCCAGCCGCAGGTCGATATCGCCAGCGGGCGCGTGGTAGGGGCCGAAGCGCTGGTGCGCTGGCAGTCACCTCAGGAGGGCCTGATTCCGCCTGCCCGCTTCATCCACACGGCGGAAGTGTGCGGCTTGATCGATGAAATTGACAATTGGGTCTTGCGCGAAACCTGCAGGCAAGGCCAACGCTGGCTTGCCGCGGGTTTCCCACCTCTGACGCTGGCTGTGAATCTTTCCCCCTACCAGTTTCTCAAAGGTGGGATTGATGAGACCGTAGCAAAGGTACTGCGCGATACGGGATACCCTGCTGAGCACCTGGAATTGGAATTGACCGAGAGCGCCTTGAT
This sequence comes from uncultured Rhodoferax sp., assembly GCA_964569855.1. Classification (GTDB taxonomy): domain Bacteria; phylum Pseudomonadota; class Gammaproteobacteria; order Burkholderiales; family Burkholderiaceae_C; genus Allorhodoferax. The sequence continues at coordinate 81,327 of CAZMXB010000001.1, read as the reverse complement.
GCAGCGCGAAGCACAGGCGATTTCGATTTTGCACAAAATCAGAGGCTTGGGGGTACGTTTGGCAATCGATGACTTCGGTACTGGCTATTCCTCACTGGCGTACCTGAAGTTGTTTCCGATAAACGTTTTGAAAATCGATAAGCGCTTTATCGACGATATTCCGCTGCACCGCGATGACATGGAAATCGTCAACGCCATCATCGCCGTAGCGCATGCGCTGAGGCTCACGGTCCTGGCCGAAGGGGTTGAAAACGACCAGCAGCTTGCGTATCTGAAGTCGCGGGGGTGCGACTTGTTTCAAGGCTATCTCTTCGGCCCGCCTATGCCAGCGGATGAGTTTGAAAAACTGCTTCGCGGATGAAGGTTGGATAGGGTGCATTGCCGCCTTTGACAAAATCATCGCTGCATCGCTGCATCGCCGAATGCCCGCTTTCGAGGAGGCATTTCGACGAACTGTCTGACCGCAATGCGTCTTAAACGGCCATGAAGCCTGACAACGAGGCAGACTTGGCATCGAAGAACACAGCGGACTTTAGAAACCACCGTGCGGATGATCGAGTGACCCGCGAATTCGCTATTATTTTAGTAGCTGCCTGCGCATATTCCGCGAGGGCTGGAGGCTGATTTGATATAAATATCAAGCGGTAGCAACCCAATTTTCCAATCGCAGTCCCGGCACCTTGGCAAACTCACGGGTGTTGTTGGTAACCAGCATGGCATGCTGGCTCAAGGCGTGCGCGGCAATCATGGTGTCCAGTGAACCGATGGGGGTGCCACTGCGCTCCAGGTCGGCGCGCAGGTCGCCATAGACCCACACGGCTGCGGTATCGAAAGGCAGAATGCTCAAAGGGGCCAGAAACATTTCCAGCGCCTGGCGGTTGCGCGCCGAGCCACTCTTGGCCACCCCAAACGCCAACTCCGCAGCCACCACGCTGCTCAGGCCAATGTCGCCCATTCGGTATTGCTGAAAACGGGCCAACACCGCAGGCGGTTTGTTGTTGATGATGTAGATGCAGAAGTTGGTGTCGAGCAAGATCATGGGTTGATCTCGGAACGAATCTGGTTGTCAGGCTGTTGGCGCTCCAAAACAAAGCCTGGCTCGAAGGCCGCCAGCCCGGCTTCCAATGTTTGCCAGGGGTCATCCACGGGCAGCAAGAGCACGCCGTTACCGAAATGCTTGAAGACAACCTCGGTGCCGGCAAAACGGTACTCTTTGGGCAACCGAACGGCTTGGCTACGGCCCGATTGAAAAAGGCGTGCTGTGTCCATGGGTGGCTCCTCAATTGGTAATCACCAATCGACCATTTGTCCACGACAGAATAGAGTGCGGGTCGATTTGCGCAACACATGGGCTGATCTCGCCACAAAAAAAGGCGTGCGGTGTCCATGCGTTGCTCCTCAAATGATAGCTGCTTACGCACAATTGGAGAGGGCTACATGCCGATTTGGCTTACACCTCTTCGGGTTGGCGGGGCAACAGTGAACTGATCTGATTGGCCGCCTGGCGCACCACTATTGCATTGATCGCTGCCTGCGCACCGTTTGCGGGCAAAAAAGGCTCACGGCAATTGCCATTTGAGGTGCAAAAAATCCAGTCCGGCGAAGCGCTGATAGTCGTTGTCAAACGACACCAAGCGGGCGTTGACAGCTAGCGCGAAAGCGGCCAGATAGGCATCGGTCCATAGGCGATTTGGCAATTTGGGGACCAATGCCAGTGCCGCCAAATATTGCTCCAGGTTTATCGGCTCTGCCAGAAATTTGACCAAATGAGCCGCGCAAGCCCCTCGCTTTAGCCATGGGGTGAGCGGCTGGTATTGGTTGTTGCAATTTGGTATCGGCATCCTTATACTGGTAATGTATCCAGTTAATTTAGACCAAAGCACAGTACATCGAAAACCAAAAGAACGTCTGATCCATGCCGCGCGCGCCCAAGCCGACCTTTATCACTGAACTGCCCTTAGTCGTCAGCTTAGCTCAGGACTCCGTGATGATCGCCAGCTTTGAGGCGGGGCGGCGGATTTTTAACGCGGTCCTTGGGGACGTATTGGTAGCACTGGACCTGATGCGCCAGTCCAAACTTTGGCAAGCAGCCAGAGCAATGCCGAAGGGCAAGACCGCCGAAGAGATCAGGGAACGTAGCGCGGCCTTCAAGGCCTGCAACAAACACTTCGGCTTTACCGAATACGCAGTTCAGGCAATTGCCACAGCCCACAAGAATGCAGCCGGGTTTGAGGATCGTCTGGGCGCCCACGAAACACAGACTATCGGTACCCGGGTCTTTTCCTGTGTGCAGGAATACGCTTTCGGAAAGCGCGGCAGGCCACGATTCAAAGGACGGAATCGCCCGTTGCACAGCATTGAAGGAAAGAGCAATGTGGCCGGCATTCGTTGGAACAGCGACACGGCAACGGTGTCATGGGGAAAGGGTTTCGTTCTACCAGTGATGATGCCGTCCATTTCCAAAGACTCCTACATCCACGCCTGCCTGAAGGCAGACACCAAATACTGCCGCATCGTCTGGCACATGGAGAACGGAAAACGACGCTGGTTCGTTCAACTGGTCCAGCGTGGCGTTGCCCCGGCCAAATATGAGTTCCTGGCAAACGGTAAGGTTGTCGGTCTTGATATCGGACCGAGTACGGTGGCCATCGTGGGAGATGATGCGGTAGGGCTGGAGCGCTTCGCACCTTCCGTCGAACAACCGTGGAATCAAATGCGCACCCTGCTACGAGCGCAGGACCGCAGCCGCCGGGCGATGAACCCGCAGAACTTTGAACCCAACGGAACTGCCAAGAAGGGTGCAAAGCGTTGGGTCAGATCCAGCCGGTACCAGGCCCGCCAGAATCAGTTGCAGGAGCTTGAGCGCTGCCTGAAAAGTGCGAGAAAACGGGATCATGGGGAGCTTGGCAACAAGATCCTGGGTGTGGGAAACGTCATCCAAATCGAGAAGCAGTCGTACAGGAGCTTTCAAAAATGTTTCGGTAGAAGTGCAAAGGTAAGAGCAAGCGGGATGTTTGTTTCGTTACTTGTCCGCAAGGCTGAAAGCGCCGGTGGGGGAGTCGTGGAGTTGAACACCCAAAAGCTCAAGATGAGCCAATATGATCACCAAACCGGTGTTTGCACCAAGAAGCCACTGTCTCAGCGCTGGCATGACCTGGGAGGCTCAAACCTCTTGGTTCAAAGAGACTGTTACAGCGCCTTTCTGGCCAAGAATGTAGAAGAGAATCAGCACAAGCCATCCCAACTTGAAAACAGTTGGGCGACTGCGGAACCGCTGTTGCGACGTGCGGGCTTGTGCTTCAACCAATCTGAGAGTGGCGCGCGCTTGCGCGTGCCCGCGGCAGCAACACTGCCGTTAGATCGGATCGCACGTCAAAGAAGGTTTGTACGTAGTCACGTTCAGAATGCTGTAGCCCTTGGGCGAGAGTCTGGAAACCCTACGCAATCTGCCTTTAGAACCCCCTGGCTTTAGCCATGGGGAGGTTCAGTTGCGCTTCAGCCACGTAGCGCTGGCAGATAGCCCAAGCCTCGCTATTCGTCAACGTGCGACTGAGCACACGCGCTGCAGTACTCAGCCGCAGAAAACCCAGCATCGAGTCCGGCAAAACGCCAACTCGTTGGCGCGCTGCTGATTCCGGAAATCAAGCGCTGCCTCGTGGTGCATGTGGTCTTCGTCTACCAAGGCAAGCCAAACCTTGAAGTCGGCAAGGTCCATCAATTTGGTGGGCCCGATTGTTGCGGCACCCTTTGGTTCTGCGCCAGGTCCTGGTCGTGAAGAATGGCGTAAAGCGGCGTCTTGGTGAGTGGCGGTGTTAGCCGGCAGCGCAGGCCACGCCCAGTGGCTGGAAGTTGTGTTCGCCAACGCACATACGAAGTGCTGGATTGCGGGCAAGATCATTCTTTTTTCTGGCGTTTTCGGCAGTGAAGAAACGACAAAAAAGACGTTGCTTAGCCACTATCAAACTCCACCCGTGGAACCCTGGCAGCGCCGACCCCGTTTGCAATTGCTTATCCAGACCATTTCCAAGACCAAAGGGCCACAACACAATGCCAAGCCATGATGGAGTTTCAAGCGACCCTGCCGGTGTTTTCCGCGCTCGCTTCTTGCACTGCACCGTTTTTTCTTGCGCTCTGCTGGCATTCGCGCTGCAGGCAGGCGCTGCCAGCGCTGCCGGGCTGAACGATACGGGCATTGACTTTTGCAGCAATTACTACAGCACCATCCCCACGAGCTGCGCAACCGTGGCGAATGATGGCGGAATCTATACCCGTCAAGATGGGAGCTACGGTCGCGATGAGCAGGCGGCGAATGGCCAACTGACCAAGGTGGGCGACGGCAGCAAAGGCTTCGACTTCAGCAAAATTGCCAACAACGGCAGTGTGTTGCCTGCCAGCACGGCGCTGGGCAATGGTGCCGCCGAATGGGCCTGTACACGCGACAACGTGACCGGTTTGACATGGGAAGTCAAGTCCACCTCGGGCCTGCGCAGTCAAAACCACCTGTATGGTTGGTACAACAGCAACAACACCACCAACGGTGGCTACCCGGGCTATCCGGACGTGGGGACCGTCGCAACCAGTTCAGGAGGGAGCATTTGCTTGACCAAGAATCGTTGTGACACCGAAAAATACGTGCAGGATGTGAACGCAACTGCACTGTGCGGGGCGAGCGACTGGCGCCTGCCGACCGTCAAGGAATTGGAAGGGATAGTGGACTTTGGCAGTGTTAACCCGGCCATTGACCTCAATTATTTTCCCAACACGCCCAGTTCGCCGTTTTGGTCGGGTTCGCCCACCGCTTACCCGGTTGACCATGCATGGAGCATCGAATTCTATGATGGTATCGCCGCCTACACCCCCAATGCGGACACTCTCCCGGTCCGGTTGGTGCGCGGAGCTCCCTGAATGGTCTGATCACCATGACAACGTCCGCCATACACGGCTCCGAACACCGCCATTTACCCCTGTTGCGCTAGGAAATTTGCCATGAACCATCGTTCCACCCTGTTTGCCTGGGCGCTCTGTCTAAGCCTTGTCAGCCCTTTGGCGCAGGCCGTTAACTGCAGTCGCAACTTGACGCAAGCCAGCAACCCGGACAGCGCATACACCGACAACGGCGATGGCACCGTGACCCACACGCCAACGGGCCTGATCTGGAAGCGGTGCGCCGAGGGGCAGACCTGGAGAAACGACACCTGCACTGGCGTTGAATTCGCCGACTCGTGGGGATCAGCGCTGGTGCAAGCCGCCACCAACAGCTTTGCCGGAAAATCCGACTGGCGCATACCCAACGTCAAGGAACTGCGTAGCCTGGTCGAAGAGTGTCGCACCGGCCCCACCATCAATGACACGATTTTTCCCAATGCACCGGCCGCTGTCTATTGGACAAGCTCGCCCAGTGTCCGCAACCCGGACTCGGCGTGGCAGGTCAATTTCCAGAACGGTGTCAATCAGTACCGCAACCGTGATCTCGTGCCCGCCAGCGTTCGATTGGTGCGCGGCGGGCAAACTTCTGCCGCGGCGGTTTTGACCGACAGTGAATGTTTCCTTGATTGGGCAGAGGTGCGCTTGCCAACCTACTTGCGGCCTGCCAAACAGCCAACCCAGGTTGCAGGCACATTGCAGTATCGGGAATATCCTGATTCGGGTGTTTACTTTGGTTTGAGTGGCACCACAATCATCGCCATCGGCGGTCAAGTGGGTACCAGCCTGTTGACCTTGGGTGAGTTGAGCACCTATCTGCCCAGCGCTCGCGCAGCGCAATGCCGCTGACCATTGGCTTTTGCGCGATTTGCGCTGCAAAGCCATAGCTGCGGCCGTAGCGAGGAGCATTGACGCCCCGCGTTTCCACCCGGGCTAACTGCTTGGGGGTCTGCGCCAAGCATTGTGGTGGCAGCAATCCCCACAGCGGGCCATCCGAGGTTCGCCTTTGGCTGCGGCGGAGCCAATCGGTGCAGAGGTGTAACGCTGAGTTTTCATGCCTTGTTGCCCTGGCCTAACCCAGGTGCGTATGGCGTTGAGCTTTTGCCTCGCTTTTCATGTCGGCCAGGCCCTGCAGGATGCCACAGGCGTCCACTGACTGCTCGATCCCGCAACGTTTGCGCAGCATGGACAACTGATCTTTCAAATGGTTGAGTTCGCGGATGCGCTCATCCACATGTGCCATGTGTTGGTCGAACAAGGTGTTGATGGCATCGCAGCCCTTGCCAGGTTGATCAGCCAGGCCCAGTAGGTCGCGGATCTCTTCGTGGCTCATGTCGAGCGCCCGGCAATTGCGGATAAAGCGCAACCGCTCCTGGTGGGTAACGCCATACACCCGGAAGTTCCCCGCCGTGCGGGTGGTCTCAGGTAACAGACCTTGCTTTTCGTAGTAGCGAACAGTTTCCACTGTGGTCTGGGCGATCTGTGCCAATTCACCGATTTTCATCGAAAGTTCCTAATAGTTCTTGACTCTATAGTAACTTCAGGTTGCGTAATTGGGGGGTGAAAACACTTACAAAGCCGTTATGACCGAACTCGATCTACACTCATCCTCTGGCGACAAGCGAGCCCATGATTTCCCTGCGCAGAACGCCTGTTGCAGCGGGCACTCTGAGAGTGTGGCCCTGCCCGCTCCTTTGGAACCGGTCACAAAGACGATGGCCAATGGCAACGTACAGACCCCCATCCGCATCCTGCAGATGGATTGCCCCACCGAAGAGGCGCTTCTGCGCAACAAACTGGGTGATATGCCCGGAGTGGCCGGCATGGATTTCAATCTGATGCAGCGGGTTCTGACCGTTGCGCATGAACCCGAGGCGATCAATCCGATTCTGGATGCGATACGTTCGCTGGGTTTCACGCCAGAAGTCGTCGGCGGCGCATCAGCGCTCGACGAAGCGGCGGCAGAACCCGACAAACCGTGGTGGCCGTTGGCGCTGGCCGGGGTGGCGGCCCTCAGTTCTGAAGGCGTGCATTGGGCGGGTCTTCCCACGTGGTTAGCCGCAGCTCTGGCACTGGCCGCGGTGTTGACCTGCGGTTTGACGACCTACAAAAAGGGTTGGATCGCCATCCGCAACGGCAACCTCAACATCAACGCGCTGATGAGCATCGCAGTGACCGGTGCGCTGCTGTTGGGCCAGTGGCCCGAGGCTGCGATGGTGATGGTTTTGTTCACCCTTGCCGAACTGATCGAAGCCAAATCCCTCGACCGGGCACGCAACGCTATCAAGGGCTTGATGCAACTGACACCCGAGCGCGCCACGGTGTTGCAGGCGGATGGCAGTTGGCAAGACATGGTGGCCAAGTCGGTTACTGTGGATGCGCGCGTGCGCATCAAGCCCGGTGAGCGCATTGCGTTGGACGGAACCATCACCAGCGGACGCTCAACCATCAACCAGTCCGCTATCACCGGGGAAAGCCTGCCGGTGGAAAAGGTCGAGGGTGACCCCGTGTTTGCCGGCACGGTTAACGAAGAGGGCTCGCTTGAGTACACCGTCACGGCCGCCGCGAACGACAGCACACTGGCCCGCATCATCCACGCCGTGGAAGCCGCGCAGGGCGCGCGGGCACCTACCCAACGTTTTGTGGACCAGTTTGCGAAGGTCTACACCCCCGTGGTGTTTGCCATGGCGATAGCGGTTGCCGTGTTGCCGCCATTGTTGCTGGGCGGTATCTGGTTTGACTGGGTCTACAAGGCACTGGTACTGCTGGTCATTGCCTGCCCCTGCGCCTTGGTGATCTCCACACCGGTGACCATCGTCAGCGGGCTGGCAGCTGCGGCGCGTCAAGGCATATTGATCAAGGGCGGGGTGTACCTGGAAGAAGGTCGCAAGCTCACATGGTTGGCGTTGGACAAAACCGGCACGATTACCAACGGCAAACCGGTGCAGACGGATTTTGCGGTGTTGAACGGTGGTGATGCAACGCGGGTGCGCAGCCTGACCGCCAGTCTGGCCAGCCGCTCCGACCACCCGGTGTCGCGCGCCGTGGCACAGGCAGCGCAAACAGATGGAGTGGAGCTGCGTGAGGTGCGGGACTTTGAGGCATTGGCCGGGCGTGGCACCAAAGGTCGCATAGACGGCACGCTGTACTACCTGGGCAACCACCGCCTGATCCACGAGCAGGGTCGCTGCTCGGACGGGCTGGAAGCGCAGTTGTCGGCGCTGGAGATGCAGGGCAAAACCGTGATCCTGTTGACCGATGAACAAGAGGTGCTCGCTCTGTACGCCGTGGCCGACACGGTCAAGGACAGTAGCCGTCAGGCCATTGCCGAGCTGCACGCACTGGGCATCAAGACCTTGATGCTGACCGGAGACAACGCCCACACGGCGGCGGCCATTGCAGCGCAGGTGGGCATAGACGAAGCGCGTGGGGACCTGTTGCCCGAAGACAAGGTCAAGGCCATCGAAGCCAAAATCAGCGATGGCGGCGCAATTGGCATGGTGGGCGACGGCATCAACGACGCACCCGCCCTGGCGCGCGCCGACATCGGTTTTGCCATGGGTGCCGCAGGCACGGGCACCGCAATCGAAACCGCCGACGTGGCACTGATGGACGACGACCTGCGCAAGCTGCCGCGTTTTGTGCGCCTGTCACGCCGCACCCATGCCGTGCTGGTACAAAACATTGTGCTGGCCCTGGGCATCAAGGCCGTATTTCTGGTGCTGACGCTGGCTGGTGCTGGCACCATGTGGATGGCGGTGTTTGCCGACATGGGGGCCAGCCTGCTGGTGGTCGGCAATGGGCTTCGGCTGCTGCACCAGCTTGATTTGAAACGTTGAACCTAGCCATCGCGCGAGCCGAATCTGGCGAAGGTTGGCGCTGAGCCCAGGAAAGTTAGCGCAGGCCAGCGGCGCAGACGGGTGCGTGCGTTTGCGCCACCTCCAAGCGATAAGGGGGCTCAATACCAGCATGGCTGCCGCCGCCAGCCACCAGCCATTGGTCAACCGATCGTTGATGGAGTAGACGCCCATGCTGGCAAGCAGCATGAAGGCCAGCGGCGCGACCAAGGGAACGCAGCACACTCCGCAGGTTAAGACGGCAGCTGCAACGGCTGCGGCTGTGGCTTTCCCTGCGTGGGGCGGGGTTTTGTCGATGGAAAACTTGGATCAGTCCTTGTGTTGTATGCAATAGTGCAGGCCGTACCGTACAAGCTCAAGTGACTCGAGGTGCAAGCCCTTTTTGCAATAAAACATCAAAATGTCAAACATCCCACTCACCATAGGCGCACTGTCGGCGCACACCCGCTGTAGCGTGCCCACCATCCGTTACTAGAACAGATTGGCCTCTTTCCCGCCCCGGGGCGCGCGGCAAATGGCCACCGCTACTACAGCCGCCGGGATCTCACCCGCCTTGGGTTCATCAAGCGGTGCCGGGACTTTGGATTCCCGATCGATCAGGTTCGCGTGTTGGCCCATCTGTTCGAGGATGGCGACCGCGCGTGCAGCGAGGGGCGTGAACAAGCTCAACTGCACCTCTAAGCCCTGCGTGCCAAGCTGGGCCTGGGGTTGATGGTTGGCAGTTGTGATGCCACCTGCAGCGCCGGGCCAACGCGCGACTGCTGCATTCTTGCGGACATTGGCGCCGCATGATGATCGCCTGACTGCTATATTTGTTGTAGCGGCTCACGCAGCTTCCGCGAGGGCTGGAGGCGGATTTGGCTCAAAACTCTTCTATTTTCTCCGGTGGCGCGGCAGTTGCTATGGTTTACAGAGCTGCTTACGCAATAAATACGAGGGCTGGCGCCCTATTTCGTATCAATTTTTTGACCCCGCGCACTTGATGCCTTATGGACCCCTTGGTTTGGTCCTTGTGGGCAGGCTCATTTTGAGCGCGAGATGATTTCTTTCAGACGCTGCAGTTTTGGATAAACAACCGGTACCGTCAGCATGGTGCTTGCGACAGCCATCAGCAACAGGGCAGTAAATGTTTCGCTGGTGATGATCTGTTTGTCCAGCAGGATGTTGGCAAAAATGATCATGATCAGCGCCTTGGTCTGCAGCAACCATCCGATGATGCTGGCTTCGCCTTTTTCCCACTTGAGAATCCTGCCGGCAATGTGAACGCCCACGAGCTTGCCCGCCACGGATGCGACCAGCAGCACGCTGGCCGCGATGAAGACGGCGGCGCCACCCACAGCCCAGTTCGTGCGCAGGCCGGTGCTGAGAAAAAACACCGGCATCATGGCCAGCAGCACATGGTGGCGCATCAGGTCCATCTTTTCCTGGTTGAACCAGTGTGAGTCCATCACAGCGCCCGCCAGGAATGCCCCCACCATGAAGTGCAGGCCCGCCCAGTCCGCACCAAAGCCGCACACGGCCAGCCAGATCAGGCCGACATACCAGCGGTCGCTCTCCTGCAGTTTGACCATGACCCGCCGGTAAGCCAGTGTGGCCAAGGCAAACGCGAACAGGAAGCCAACCTGGCGCCCCATGCGGTCCCAATCCAGCAAGATCACGGCCAGCACTCCCCAAATGGCGATGTCGTCCAGACTGGCATAGCGCAAAATGCGTTGCCCTATTGGTTGGCGCAGGACTTCGAGCTTCTCCATCAACAGGATCAGGATGGGCAGGGCCGTCACCGCGCAGGCCATGCCAACGCCGACCACAAATTGCCAGGTCATCGCCTTGGGGCCGATCCAGCCCGCGTAGGCCAACATGCCCGCTGCGGCGGCGCAACCAAAGATCAATGGCATGCCCAGTGCCAGGCCCGCCGTGATGGTGCTCTCGCGCCGGTGTTCCCACGCTTTTTGCAGGTCCAGCTCTATGCCGGCGATCATCACAAAAATCATCACCGCCCACCACGCAATGCCGTTTAACGACTGAATCACCGCGGGGTTGAACACAAACGTGTAGTACTCGGGAAAAGCTGCGCCCAACACGCCTGGCCCCAGCACAATGCCTGCGATGATCTGAACTACAACCAGGGGCGCGTAGTAGTCGGTGCGGCACAGTCGCCAAATCAAGTAGGGAATCGAGAAAATCAGCAGCATCGCGAGCAGAAAAATTTCTGTCGTGTTCATGGCTGGATGCATCGCGTGGCCTTCTCGCTTGTTTGGATTTTGGAGGGCACCTTGACACACAGTGGCGCGATCAATGCCCAACGAATAAGTAGTAAAACTACATAATCCGCAAATCTTAACCCTGACACTTTGCAGAAGAGTGCTGTGTTTTCCCTAATGCGCACGGACACGAAATGGAAAAATGGCCGGCCAAGGCCTTATTGCGTACTAACTTGTCCACAAACTATTCACAAACAAAAAACCCCACTACCAAATGGATAGCAGGGTCCCGATGAAATGGTAGGGCGTGAGTGACTTGAACACTCGACCAAAGGATTATGAGTCCTCTGCTCTAACCAACTGAGCTAACGCCCCAACCGAACGGACGATTGTAGCGGGCTGAGGACACGCTACTTGTGGTGGCTTAGCGCGTTGCTCACGAGCTTGGAAGTAATGTCCACGATCTGGATCATGCGGTCATAGGCCATGCGGGTCGGGCCAATCACACCGAGGGTGCCCACCACCTTGCCGTCCACCTCGTACGGGCTGCTGACGATGGAAAGGTCTTCGAAAGGCACCACCTGGCTCTCGCCACCAATAAAGATGCGCACGCCTTCGGCTTGGCCGGCAATATCCATCAGCCGCATCAACTGGGCTTTTTGTTCAAACAGTTCGAAGGCCCTGCGCAGGTGGCCCATGTCACTGGAAAAGTCGGAAACGGACAACAGATTGCGTTCGCCCGAAATAATGACTTCGTCTTGAGACTCAATAATGGCCTCGGAGCTGACGGTAACTGCCGCCTGCATCAAGGCCGCGATCTCGGAGCGTAACAATTCCACCTCGCCCTGCAGACGCTGACGCACATCGTCGATGTCCATGCCAACGTATTGGCTGTTCAGAAAATTCGCTGCTTCAATGAGTTGACCCTGAGAATAGTCCAGTTCAGTGAAGATGACGCGGTTTTGCACATCCCCGTCCGGCGACACCAGAATGACCAGCACCCGCCGCTCCGACAGGCGCAAGAATTCAATATGCCTGAATACCGACGTGCGCTTGGGTGCTATGACCACACCCACAAACTGCGACAGATTGGACAACAGGTTGGCTGCGTTGGAAATCACCTTTTGCGGTTGATCGGGCGCAAGCACATGGGAGCCATATTGGCCAGGCTGCACGGTCAACATGGTGTCGACAAACAGGCGGTAACCACGCGCTGTAGGGATGCGCCCCGCCGATGTGTGGGGGCTGACGATCAAGCCCATCTCTTCCAGGTCCGACATCACGTTGCGTATGGTGGCGGGAGAGAGTTCAAGCCCGGAGGCCCGCGACAGGGTGCGGCTGCCAACCGGTTGTCCGTCGGCTATGTAACGCTCAACCAGAGCCTTCAATAACAACTTGGAACGATCATCGAGCATCGACACATTTTAGTGATGTAATTTGCCAATGCAGACCCACTTCAGAAACGTTGCCCTCATCGGCAAGTACCAGGCTGTCTCCAGCGGAGCGGCAGGTGCCTCGTCGCGCCAGGCGCTGGAACGTATTGCCGACTTCCTGATGGCACAGAATTGCGAGGTTGTGGTCGAAGCCGACACTGCAACCAACATGGGGCTGAGTGATTACGCGACGATGGACGTTGCCCAGATTGGCAAGTCCTGCGATCTTTGCGTGGTGGTTGGCGGCGACGGCACCATGCTGGGCATCGGTCGCCAACTGGCTCAGTATGGCGTGCCGCTGATTGGCATCAACCAGGGTCGGCTGGGTTTCATCACGGATATTCCTCTGGACAATTTTGAAACCACGCTCAGGCCCATGTTGGCAGGTTCATTCGAGGAAGACCACCGCAGCCTGATGCAGGCGAGAGTGATGCGGGGCGGGCACTGCGTATTTTCCGCGCTGGCCATGAACGACGTGGTGGTCAACCGGGGAGCCACTGCCGGCATGGTGGAACTGCGCGTGGAGGTGGACGGGAAATTTGTTGCCAACCAGCGGGCCGACGGACTGATCATTGCGACCCCCACCGGTTCCACTGCCTATTCGCTGTCTGCGGGCGGGCCCTTGATGCACCCGTCCATTCCGGGCTGGGTTTTGGTGCCCATTGCCCCCCACACCTTGTCCAATCGCCCCATCGTCCTGCCCAATGTCTCGGAGGTCGCTATCGAAATAGTAGCGGGCCGCGATGCCAGCGCCAACTTTGACATGCAATCACTGGCGTCGTTGATGCATGGCGACCGCATTGTGGTGACACGGTCGCAATACCAGGTGAGGTTTTTGCATCCTAAAGGCTGGACCTATTTCGACACATTGCGCCAGAAATTGCACTGGAATGAGGGAGTCGCCTGAATGAATGCAAAGGAAATTCGCCTGAAGCTGGCGAAAGGCTGTTACCCATGGCGTTGAAACGGATTGTCCTGCGGGACTTTGTCATCGTCAGCGAATTGGAGCTGGATCTGGAAAGTCTTTTACGCTAGAGGATGCTAGATATGGAAGAGTTATTTTGATGTCAGATGCTGATGTTGATGGCGCACACATTCGCTGCTTAATGCTCACGCTGCTCTATCGCTATATGAAGCCACTAATTGATGATGGACGAGTCTTTGCTGCAATTCCGCCACTTCATCGCATTGAAGTTATTGGCGGTGGAGGCAAG
>CAZMXB010000001.1:56833-67689 GCA_964569855.1 uncultured Rhodoferax sp. | reverse complement strand
GAATTGGAGCTGGATCTGGAAACCGGCTTTAGCGTGCTGACCGGAGAGACCGGTGCCGGCAAGTCCATCCTGATTGACGCGCTGCAGTTGGTAACCGGTGCGCGCGCCGATACCGGGGTCATACGGGAAGGCGCCAGCCGCACCGATGTCAGCGCCGAATTCGACTCGCCTGCCAATGTCCAAGACACTTTGCTGGAAGCCGGCTTTGACAACAACGATACATTGCTGTTGCGCCGCACCGTCGATGTGGCCGGCAAAAGCCGCGCCTGGATCAATGGCAGCCCGGCCACCGCACAACAGTTGCGCGCCGTGGGCGAACAACTGTTGGACATCCATGGCCAGCACGCCTGGCAGAGCCTGACCCGCCCCGACGCGGTGCGCAGCCTGCTCGATGCCTATGCGAAGGTGTCCACCGACGCGCTGGGGGCACGCTGGCACGCATGGCGACAAGCCCAAACGACGCTGAGCCATGCCCTGGCTGCACAAGACTCCCTGCAACGCGAACGCGAACGCCTGGCCTGGCAAATTGGCGAGGTGGAAAAACTCAACCCGCTCGTGGACGAGTGGGACGAATTGCAAAGCAGCCACAGCCGCCTGGCAAACGGCCAGACTTTGCTGGACGCCGCACAGGGCGCATTGCAACTGCTGGAGGAAGACGACTCCAATGTTCTGCGTCTGTTGAATATGTCCTTGCAACAACTGCAAAACCAGGCGAACCTGGAGAGTGATTTCAAGGATCCGATCGATGTCTTGGCGTCCAGCCTGGCACAGGTGGAAGACACCGTGCATACGCTGCGTGCCTATTTGCGTCGCACAGAACTGGACCCCGAGCGCCTGGCTGAACTCGACGAACGGATGTCCTTATGGGTGTCCCTGGCGCGCCGCTACAAACGTGCGCCTGACGATTTGCCAAACCTGCTGGCATCCTGGCGCTCGGAATTGGCGCAACTGGACGCGGCGGCAGATTTGGCAGGCTTGCAAGCTGCCGAGCAAAAAGCCCACGCGGCATACCTGGCAGAAGCCAAAGCCCTGAGCAAGGCTCGTACCAAAGCAGCCCCGTTGCTGGCCCAGTCCATCACCCAGGCAATGCAGGGCTTGGGCATGCAGGGTGGGCAGTTTCAGGTGGTGCTGGAGGCCAGCGCGCAACCCATGCAAAGTGGCCTGGAAGAGGTGAGTTTCCTGGTGGCGGGGCACGCTGGCAGCACGCCGCGCCCGGTGGGCAAAGTTGCCTCTGGTGGGGAACTATCGCGCATGGCACTGGCCATTGCTGTGACCACCAGCCAACTCGGCACGGCACAGACCCTGATCTTTGACGAAGTGGACGCAGGGGTCGGTGGCGCCGTCGCGGAGACCGTGGGCCGCCTGATGCACCAGTTAGGGGTGGATCGCCAGGTGCTAGCCGTCACGCACTTGCCCCAGGTCGCCGCATGCGCGGACCACCACCTGGTCGTGGCCAAGCAACTGAGCGCGGGCGCAACCTTGAGTAGCGTGACTGTCGTGCAGGGTGAACAGCGCGTGGCCGAGATCGCGCGTATGCTGGGAGGGGAAAAACTCTCCAGCACCACGCTGGCCCACGCCAAAGAAATGCTGCAGGCGGGAAACTGACTTCATGTTGAATGCTGCGACGCCCTTAGAAATCGTGCTGATCACCGGGATGTCGGGGTCCGGCAAGTCCGTGGCCCTGCATGCACTGGAGGACGCCGGCTTTTATTGTGTCGACAATCTTCCGCCGGAATTGCTGTTGCCGTTTGTGGAGCTGGAACTAAAGCACCAGGCGCGCCGTGTCGCCATTGCCATGGATGTGCGCAGTGCCACATCCCTGCATCTGGTGCCACGCCAGCTGGACACTTTGCGCATGCAGGGAGTGGGCATCAAGTCGCTGTTTCTGGACGCCAATACCGATACCCTGGTGCGGCGCTACTCCGAAACCCGCCGCAAACATCCGCTGTCGCAATCTGACCCGGGCCATAGTGATCCGGACGCACGCCACGCCCTGGTGGATGCCATTGAAATGGAGCGCAAACTTCTGGTCGTCTTGCGGGAGCAAGCCCATGTCATTGACTCCAGCATCATCCGGCCCGCCCAATTGCAGGGCTATGTCAAGGCGCTTATCTCGGCGCCACTGGAGCAATTGACATTGATCTTCGAGTCGTTTGCCTTCAAACGGGGGGTTCCCACCGATGCCGACTATGTGTTTGATGTGCGCATGCTGCCCAATCCCCATTACGAACCCGAATTGCGGCACCTGACCGGACGCGACGCACCGGTCGCCGATTTTTTGCAGGCCCAACCCGACGTGGAAATGATGCAGCACCACATCACCCATTTCCTGGAAAGCTGGCTCGATGCACTGGCGCGCGACCACCGCAGTTATGTGACAGTGGCCATTGGTTGCACCGGGGGGCAACACCGCTCGGTCTATCTGGTCGAACGGCTGGCCGCACGATTTGCATCCCAGTGGGTTACCCTGAAACGCCACCGGGAAATCGATCTCGCCTGAACATCAGATAGACGCAGCGGTATCCCTTTGCAGCAATTTGCGGATCGGCGCGGGTAATCCCAAACCCGGCCAGGTTTGGGCGTCGACCCATTGCCCTTCCTTCCACTGAAGGGTCGGCCCGGCAACTTCCAGGCGCCAGGGATGCAAATGCAGGTCTTTGTGGGTCAACACATGAAGGAACGCAGCTTGCGGCCGCAAATGCCGCTGCTCGGATGCCGGCAGCACAGCCCGCAATTCCTCTTCACTGTCAAACAAAGGCAGGCAATGCAAACCGGCCCAAACGCCAGGCGTGGGGCGCCGGGCCAACCACACCGCACCGTCTCGGGACTGCGCCCACAACAACCAGATGGACTGGCTGCTGCGCTTCAAGGTGCGGGTTCGGACCGGGTAACGCTGTGGGTCGCCCGCAGCCTGCGCAACACAGTCGTGTTTCACGGGGCAGTGGCCGCAGGCGGGCTTCTTGGGTAAACAGACCGTGGCACCGAGGTCCATCATGCCTTGCGTGTAACGCGGCATGGCCGCGGCGGCGCTGAGCCCGGTTGGCAACAATTCGGTGGCAGCACTCCACAGGGCATTCACATTGCCCGCTGCGGCCAGGTCTGCGTCAAAACCCAACACACGGGTCAACACCCGCTTGACGTTGGCATCCAGAATGGCCACCCGCTCACCAAAACACAGCGACGCAATCGCAGCTGCTGTGGAGCGCCCGATGCCGGGCAGTGTTTCCAGAGTCTGGGCTTGGTGCGGAAAAATACCGTCAAACTGCGCCACGACCTGTTGTGCACACCGGTGCAGATTGCGGGCACGGCTGTAGTAACCCAGACCGCTCCATAGCCCCAAAACATCATCCAGGTCGGCATGGGCCAACGACGCGACATCTGGAAAGCGTGCCAGAAACCGACCAAAGTAGTCAATAACCGTGACCACCTGGGTTTGCTGCAACATGATTTCGGATAACCAAACCCGGTACGGATCCTGTGTGTTTTGCCAAGGCAAGTGGTTGCGACCATGCCGCTTTTGCCACGCCACTACACGGGCGGCGAAACCCTGCTCAGCGTCGCGCTCGCTCACGCAAACTCAACGTCTACAGGATTGCTGCTGGGCTGGTTGGCGGCGATCAGGTAGTCGGTCAGCTCGATCAGCTTGAGCTCGACCTGGTTCAGCGCAGCTTCCTGTTGATCGATATCCTGGATTCGGTCTTCGAGACCACCCGCCGCTTGCTGGATACGGTCGATGGCCTCGATGCGACGGCTGAAGTTGCGCCTACGTTCGCGCAATTGGGCATCCAACTGGGCTGCGGCGGACTTGCTCCACAGCTCCACGTCGCCCAGTGCCATCTCGTGAATGCTGCGCAATCGTGACGACAATGCCCGAACCAGCCGATCGGCAAAATCCGGTTGGGCCAATTTGAAAGCGTTGCCGATGCCCAGATACTGGATATGGCTGCGTTCAACAACATCCAGATCACCCAAATATTGCGCCATTTGGGGCTCAGCCGGTGCCTGCAACGAAAACCCGTGTTCGCCATTGAGTTGGCGGAAGGTGGCGCTCAGCATGTTCTGAATTTCACTGCACAGGGTTTGAACTCGTTGGAGATTGCCCCGCAGGCGATCAAAAGTCTCGCCGTATGCCCTTTTCACACCTAACTTCAGGCCTTTTTCCAGCAATCGGCCGGTCAGCTGGGCCATTTCCTTCTTCAGCGCAGTAGAACCCAGGATGCCAAAAACCTCCCGCAACAGCTTCAAGTGAACCGAGCGCACCGCATGAATTTTTGCGCCTCCCAGGTCAAACTCGGCCTGCTCCTGGGAAATACGCGACCGCATGTGCTTGATGACTGCTGAATTCTTGCCCTGCAGGCCCTTGAGTTCCATCATCTGCTCGGTCAGGTCCCGTTTGCGGATATTGATGACCCGACCGGTCTCGGCACGCAACTCGGTGATGCCAGCCACCATGGCCTTGCCCAAGATCTTCTGGCGCGTGCCCATCATGCCGCGACCCAAGGCGTCCTCCAGCAGCGGCAGACAACTGCGCTGCAACAACTCTGCATCATCGGTTACCTTGGCGACCAAACCCTTCTGGGCGGATACAGCGATCACCCGGTCGGGCGCAATTGCCAATATTTCTGCAGTAGTGGATTTCTGCCGATCAATTTGCGCCTGGATCTGTGCCGGGCTGCTGAGGTCATCCCACAGGGTATCGATCTTGTTCAACACCACCAAGCGGGTTTCTGACGTGTCCGTTTCTGTGATCAGGTGTTCTCGCCAGATGGCCAGATCCGATTTGGTTACGCCAGTGTCCGCGCCCAGAATGAATACCACGGCATGGGCCTGCGGAATCAGGCTGACTGTCAGCTCCGGTTCGGCACCAATCGCATTCAGACCCGGGGTATCCAAAATGACCAGGCCCTGTTTCAACAATGGGTGCGCAATATTGATCAATGCATGGCGCCATTTGGGTACCTCCACCATGCCCTGTGCATCGACCATCGGGTTGTCGTCGGGCGCCTGACTGTGCCAGAAGCCCAGAGAACGGGCCTCTTCCTGGGTCACTTTGCGGGTCTCAGCCACTTTTTCCAGAGCCGAGGCCAACTGTTGCGGATTGTTCACATCCAGATCAATACGGGTCCATTTTTCCGGCACCATGCGCCACTCCATGAGCGCCTGGGGCTGCAATCGCGTCTCGATGGGCAACAGGCGCAGGCAAGGCGGAACATCGGCGTCGTAGCCCATTTCGGTCGGACACATGGTGGTCCGTCCGGCACTGGCAGGCATGATGCGACGTCCATAGCCGGCAAAAAAGACGGCATTGATCATTTCAGACTTGCCGCGCGAAAACTCCGCAACAAAAGCAACCATCACTTTGTCCGAGCGCACCTGCGTGCCCAGCCGACGCAACCTCTCTTCAACTGCCGCATCCAGCAGTTCGTTGTCCTTCATCCACTCGGAAAGCAACTTCAGGCGCAACGCAAATTCGCGCCGCCACGTGCCAAGCTGGTCAAACTGATCGTTAAAAGAAGTATTCAAGGGTGCCCCCGTCTAACTGACCAATATAGCACCGAGCCCGAAAAATCCGATCAGGGTTTCTGGCAGCTTGGGCAGAAAAAAGTCGTGCGTTGTCCCTGGCGCATGGCTTTGATTGGGGTCGCACAAGTCCGGCAGCCTAAACCTTCACGCGCGTACACCATCGTCTCCAACTGAAAATGACCCGCCTCGCCATGGGCGTTGGAGAAATCTCGCAACGTGGTGCCGCCCATTTCAACGGCACGCGCAAGCACATCGACAATTGCCCGGTGCAGGCGCGCAGTCCGTGGGCGACTCAAGCCGGACGAAGCTGATGTCGGGCGTATTCCCGCCCTGAAAAGGGCTTCAGATGCGTATATATTGCCAACCCCCACAACCACATCCCCGGCAAGCAAGACTTGTTTGATCGGTGCTTTGCGCCGCAACAGGCCCTGACGGAACAACGCCACGTCAAAGCCCGGACCCAGTGGCTCCATTCCGAGCTTGCCCAACAATTTTTGCGCAACAGGATCCTGTTCGTTTCGTGCGTAAACGACCGCGCCGAAACGCCGGGGGTCGTTCAGACGCAACACACCATGTGAAGTACACAGGTCAAAGTGATCGTGTTTCCCCGGCTGCGCCGGTTGCTGAACAAAAGACACACTGCCCGACATGCCCAGATGCAGCATCACGAGCCCGTCCTCAAGGTCCAACAACAGGTATTTTCCTCTGCGACGCACCGCGAGGACGTGTTGGTTGAGCAACACTTGAGGCTCGACACCCAGTGGCCAGCGCAACGGCAGGCCGCACCGCACGCCAATAATCTGCGCGCCGGCTATGCGCTCGGCAAAACTCTGGCGGGTGACTTCGACTTCTGGCAGTTCGGGCATGGGCAGGGTTTCTCAAGGTTGGATTATTATGGTCTGATGTCACGACTCCCCCGGATCTTCACACTCACTTTGTTTGCGGCTTGGATTTGCACTGCCGCGCATGCTGTCACGCCGAAATCAGATAAACCCGACAACTCCACGCTGGATGGTGAACTTTTTTACCAATTGCTGGTTGGCGAAATGTCAGCCCAGTCGGGAGACAACGGTTCGGCGTTTTCCCTGATGCTGGACGCTGCCCGCAAAGCCAACTCCGAACGCCTCTACGAGCGCGCTGTCGAAATTGCCTACCGATCGCGCAATGGCGAGGCCGCGCTGGAGGCATCACAGGCTTGGGCCAGGGCCTTTCCCTCGTCCAAAGAGGCAAATCGTTACCAATTGCAGCTTTTGCTGGGTCTGAACAAGATTGCGGAGACACAAGAGCCGATTCGGCGTGAATTGGCTGGTCTCGCCCCGATTGAACGTGTTACCGCCATCAACATGCTACCGCGGTACTTTGCTCGCACGACCAACAAGAAGCTCGCCGCCATCGTGGTCGAAAGGACATTGGCTCTGGAACTGGTCAATCGCATCACCGGACCTGCGGCCTGGACAGCCGTTGGCACGATCCGCCTTCAGGCTGATGATATTGACGGCGCGCTCGATGCAATACGCCGGGGCGTTGCGCTGGACTCCATGGCCCCGGAGCCCGTCATGTTGGCGATTTCGATGATAGGACCGAAGGCACCTGGGGCAGAGGTCATCGTGCGCAAATACCTTCTGACCAAACCCGCAGCGGACGTTCGCATGGGGTATGCCCGCAGTCTGGCCGCCTTGCAGCGGTTTTCTGAGGCCTACACCCAGAGCCAGTTGTTAACCGCTGAAAGACCGGATTTCGCCGACGCCTGGCTGATGCGTGGCTCTCTGGAGATTCATGACAACCAATGGACGCAGGCGGAATCGTCACTCAAGACTTACGTGGCGCTCACCCCCCCGCCCGCGGATCCTTCGCAGGATACAAGCATGGGTCGTGGCCTGGTGCAGGCATATCTGATGTTGGCCCAAGTAGCCGAAAAAGCCGGGCGCCTGGATGACGCCAGGGCTTACCTTGAAGCCATCACCAGCCCCGCCGACGCTTTGCGGGTGCAGCGCCGCCAGGCTGGCATCCTCGCACGCCAGGGCAAGCTCGATGAGGCGCGTCAGCTGATTCGCCAGGTGCCCGAATTGCAGGCTTCTGACGCATTGGAGAAAATCAATGCCGAGGTGCAACTGTTGCGGGACAGCCGCCAATTTGAAGCAGCCTATGCGTTGATCAAAGAGGCAACGTCACGTTATCCAGAAGAGACCGAGTTGTTGTACGACCAGGCCATGATGGCAGAAAAACTGGGTAAACCCGAAGAAATGGAAGGGCTGCTGCGCATCGTGATACAGGCCAAGCCCGACTACCACCATGCCTACAACGCCCTGGGATATTCGCTGGCAGATCGCAATGTCCGCCTGGACGAAGCGCGCCAATTGATAAAACAAGCGCTGGTCTTTGCGCCTGATGACCCCTTCATCATTGACAGTCTGGCATGGGTTGAATTTCGCGCTGGCAATGCACAAGAAGCCCTGCGTTTGTTGCGAGGCGCCTACCAGGCCCGCCCCGATGCGGAGATTGCCGCGCACCTCGGCGAAGTGTTGTGGACGATCGGACAGCGTGAACAAGCCAGTGCCATCTGGAAAGAAGGCTTGGGCCTCAATCCACAAAACGAGACATTGCAGGAGACCATGCGTCGCCTGCGCGCCGCACCGTGATCCGGATGTTATACCGGGCGCGACACGCTGCGCTGGTATTTGCTATATTTTTGATAGCTGGCTGTTCAAGTTTCACGAGGGCCGGGGGCACAATAGGCCAGGAGGCGTCGCGTTGGCAAGGCCGTCTGGCGCTCAAAGTTCATTCGGAACCCGTTCAGTCGTTTTCTGCCAGCTTCGATCTGCAAGGTGACGCGCAGGTTGGCTCACTGGTTTTTTTCACTCCCATTGGCAGCACAGCAGCCCGACTGCAGTGGGATTCGAGTGGCGCGCGGTTGCAGACCTCGGGAGACCCTCTACAGTTTGAGACACTGGACGCCCTGACGCGGCACGCGACAGGTGCCGCGCTGCCCATTGGCAGCATGTTCGCATGGCTGCATGGCCGGGAACCGGACACCCCCGGATGGCAAGTCGACCTGCAAAACCTGCCAGATGGTCGCCTAGCGGCACAACGGCTCCCCCCAGAGACTCCGGTCGAGCTCAAAATCATCCTTGACCGCTGAGCCCACAGACAATTCGCCCATGCAGTCGCTCTACGACATCCCTGCACCCGCCAAGCTGAACCTGTTTTTGCACATCACCGGTCGCCGTGCCGACGGCTACCACTTGCTGCAGTCCGTATTCATGCTGATTGACTGGTGCGACACGCTGCACTTCGAGCTCAGACCTGATGGTGTCATCAGCCGTGAAGACCTGACCACACCCTTGCCAGATGATGACTTGATCGTCCGTGCCGCCAGGGCCTTGCAACAGGCCAGCGCCTGCTCTTTGGGAGCGCATATTGGCGTAGTCAAATCAATACCAGCACAGGCCGGTATGGGCGGGGGATCGTCCGATGCAGCCTCGACCCTGCTGGCACTCAACCGCTTGTGGAACCTTAATCTGAGTGTCCAAGCATTGACTCGCCTGGGCCTGGCTTTGGGTGCCGATGTACCCTTCTTTTTGGGCGGGCAGCACGCATGGGTCGAGGGCATTGGTGAACGAATCACGCCGATTCAACTTCCCGGCGCCCGTTTTGTGGTGGCTAAGCCCGCGGCCGGGCTGGATACCCGGCTAATTTTTTCACACCCTGCACTCAAGCGTGACTCCAAAACTGCTATAATCTCAGGCTTCGCTGCAGATGCAAATGGAAGCGTTTTCGATTTCGGTCATAACGACTTGCAGCCTGTTGCCCAGCATCTATGCCCTGATGTAACCCAAGCCCTTGAGTGGCTTCAGTCTCAGGGATTACGTGGCAGGATGACAGGTTCCGGTAGCGCTGTATTTGCGCAATTGCTGCACGACATTGATACGACCAGCGCTCCGATGGCGCTTCAAGTCAAGTTATGTAGCAACTTGGATGCGCACCCTTTGTTGGGTTGGGCATCCAGCGATGGAGTTTGACGGTTTAAACGGTGGGCGGCATATGCTGTCAACCCGTGTAGGGGAGTCGCCAAGTTGGTTAAGGCACTGGATTTTGATTCCAGCATGCAAAGGTTCGAATCCTTTCTCCCCTGCCAAATCTGCTGTCCGGTGTTGATCGGTCGCAGCGCGCGCAACGAACAGGCATAAACCTAATCTAATCGCTGGACTCTCGCATGCAGGCTTCACCTCCCCCGGATTTCATGGTTTTTACCGGCAATGCCAACCCGGGCATGGCTGCCGACATTGCGGGTCATTTGGGAATTTCGCTGGGTGCGGCAACAGTCGGCCGTTTTTCCGACGGTGAGGTCACCGTTGAAATCAACCAAAACGTTCGGGCCCGCGACGTGTTTGTGGTGCAAAGTACCTGCGCACCGACCAATGACAACCTGATGGAATTGCTGATCATGGTTGATGCGATAAAACGTGCATCTGCCGAACGCATCAGCGCCGTGATCCCGTATTTTGGGTATGCCAGGCAAGACCGTCGTCCACGCTCCACGCGGGTGCCGATTACTGCCAAAGTAGTGGCCAATATGTTGCAAGCGGTGGGCGTGGCGCGAGTGTTGACCATGGACCTGCACGCCGACCAGATCCAAGGTTTTTTTGACATACCGGTCGACAATATTTATGCCTCACCGGTGCTGTTGGGTGACCTGCGCCAAAAGAATTATGAAGACCTGATTGTGGTCTCACCCGACGTCGGTGGTGTTGTTAGGGCCCGAGCCCTTGCGAAGCAACTGGGTTGCGATTTGGCCATCATCGACAAACGCCGCCCCAAGGCCAACGTTTCCGAGGTCATGCACGTCATTGGCGAGATTGATGGCCGCAATTGCGTCATCATGGACGACATGATTGATACCGCTGGCACCCTGGTCAAAGCTGCCGAAGTGCTCAAGGAGCGTGGCGCCAAAAAGGTCTATGCCTATTGCACACACCCGATTTTTTCTGGTCCTGCTATCGAGCGCATTGCCAATGGCGGCGCACTCGACGAAGTCGTGGTGACGAACACCATTCCGCTCAGCGATGCCGCCAGAAATTGTCAAAAGATTCGCCAACTCTCTGTGGCCCCGCTGATCGCCGAAACGATACAGCGCATTGCCAAGGGTGAGTCGGTCATGAGTTTGTTCTCGGATCAAGAGAACCTTTTTTAAGGTTCTCGCAAGACCCTACAAATGGTTTTGCCCGGGGCAAAAAGCAAGCGCACACTGCATAGGGCAGTGTTCCAGCGCTTTTGTTAAACCGGAATCACGCTGGTCGCGGTGGATTCCTTCAGGAGTAAGTTATGAAATTTGT
>CAZMXB010000001.1:19232-56823 GCA_964569855.1 uncultured Rhodoferax sp. | reverse complement strand
AAAAGCCGACGCCGCTGATCCTCAGGATTGGCAGGCGTCTTTTTAAATCGGAGTCACACTGGTCGCGGTGGACTCTCACAGGAGTTAGATATGAAATTTGTCGCTTTTGAGCGCGCTAAGCAGGGCACGGGTGCGAGCCGCCGTCTCCGCAATTCGGGTCGCACACCTGGCATCGTTTACGGTGGAACAGGCGAGCCTTTATTGGTCGAGCTGGACCACAATGCACTGTGGCACGCTATCAAGAAGGAAGCCTTTCATGCATCCGTTCTGGACATGGAACTGGCTGGTGCAGAAACCAAGGTTTTGCTGCGCGATGTGCAAATGCACCCCTACAAGCAATTGATTCTGCACATCGACTTCCAACGCGTCGATGCCAACACCCGCATGCACATGAAGGTGCCCATGCACTTCAAGGGCCAGGAAGAATCCACTGCCTTCAAGGTAGACCATTGCCTGATCAACCACGTGGTCAATGAAATCAACATCACCTGCCTGCCTGCCGATCTGCCCGAGTTCATTGAAGTGGACCTGACCGGCTTGAAAAAAGGCACTTCCTTCCACCTGAGCGACGTCAAGTTGCCCACGGGTGTGAAGGCTGTTGTGAAGGGTCGCGAAAACCCCGTGCTGGTGTCTGTGGTGACGTCTGCTGCCGAAGCGTCTGCCGAAGCCACTGCAGAATCCGCGGCTGCCGCTCCCGCAGCCGCCAAGGGTGGCAAGGCCGCTCCTGCTGCCAAAGCACCTGCCAAGGCTCCTGCTGCCAAAGCGCCTGCTGCCAAGAAGTAATCCGTTCTTCGCGCTCGGATTTGTAGCGTAATCTTTTGCGACGGCTCACTCAGGTGGGCCGTTGTCATTTGTGGTGTGCCTCGATTTGGCCTACCATCCACGGCACCGCATTTGCCTCGAATTCCATGATCAAACTGTTTGTCGGCCTCGGAAATCCGGGTCCGGAGTACGAAGCCACCCGCCACAATGCAGGGTTCTGGTGGATTGATGCCCTCGCCCGTGAACTCAAGGTCACGTTGTCGATGGACAAGGGCTACCATGGTTTCGTGGCGCGCACCATGTTGCATGGACAGACCATTTGGCTACTGCAACCGCAATCCTTCATGAACCTCTCCGGAAAATCCGTCGCCGCACTGGCGCGTTTTTTCAAGATCAACCCGCAAGAAATTCTGGTCGCACATGACGAACTGGACATCACACCTGGCCAGGTCAAGTTGAAATTGGGTGGTAGCCATGCCGGCCACAACGGGCTGCGCGACATACATGCACAACTGGGCAGTGGCGACTACTGGCGCCTGAGGTTGGGTATCGGCCATCCGGGAAACAGGGCCGAGGTCGTCAATTGGGTGCTCAAAAAACCGTCACAGGATGACCGCATTGCCATCGAACAATGCATCGACCGGTCACTCAAGGCGCTACCCGCTTTCCTCGCCGGCGACATGGAAAAAGCCACGTTGCTGGTGCATACCAGCAAGCCACCCAGAGCCCATGCGCCAGTTCCACAGCGGGCGGGCATTTCGGGACCAAAGCTGATAGAGCCTGCAGTAACGACGCCGAGCCCGACCATTAGCCCAACCGCCCATCCCTCAACTACCTGAGAAGCAACATGAAACCATACGCCTCATTCGGCATCGTGTTTGTAGCAGTCGTCTGGCTGGCGACGGGGGCAATGGGTCAAAGCGTATACCGATGCGGGAACGCTTACAGCGAGAAGCCTTGCACCGACGGCGTCGCAGTGAACGTACAGGATGCGCGAACAAATTCTCAAAGGCGAGAAGCCGACGCTGCGACCCGGCGCGACATCGCAGCCACCAAGGCGCTCGATCAGGCCAAACAAAAAGAATTGAAACAGTCGAAAAAATCAAACGACGAATTGAACAAATCCGGAAACCGTACGACCAGCAACCAGGCAAATACGGCCAATGCGCCTGCCAACCGCTCGGAAGGTGACAGCAGGGAAAACGGTACCAGTACCAGCCAGGCGCGGAAAAAGAAGGACTCCGAGTACTTCACGGCTCGCACAGTGGCAACCAAGCCTGCGTCCAAAGCCAGCGCCAGAAAATAGACGCTTCTTCGCGCTGTGCGTGACGCAAGCGAAGCAGATACTTGAATCCCCAAGGCGTCGGGGTGGAAAAGTTGATTTGGCGGCGCCTGTTCTTGGTTTATAGTGGTTCGGAGGGTCTTCCACCTGCACTTCTGCGCCGATACCGCAGCATCTTCGAACCACCCGGGTACACCATGACAGAGGCGTTTGACAGAGTTATCTTCGACGGACAGGAGTTTGTGTTTCAGTGGGGCGAGCCGGGCGACTCCGCCTATGTCATCGAAGAAGGGTGTGTGGAGGTCCTGACTGGTGAAGGCGCTGACCAACGGCGCATCGCCATCCTGACCGAAGGCGCCATGTTTGGCGAAGTTGCTCTACTGGACCGCCAACCGCGTACCGCGGCAGTGCGCACATTGGTCCCCACGCGCCTGATTCGTATCGACCGCATCCATGTTGAGGAGTTGTTGCTGCGAGCGGACCCGGTCATCCAGTACCTGATGCAGCTGCTGCTAGCCCGTTTTCGCAGCACCCATGATGCCGCTGGACTGCAAAAACGCCAGCTTGCCAATGGCTCCACACCGCTAGCCGATGCGCTTGACGCCATTGACCTGCATGAAGCGGCAGTGCGAACCCTGTCATTGGCGCAAGACCTGTCTGACGCCATTGACCGGCATCAGCTGGAACTTTTTTACCAGCCGCTGTTGGCATTCGACAAACTGCAACTGGTCGGATACGAGGCCCTCATCCGCTGGCACCACCCCAATTTGGGGCTGATCAGCCCTGAGGAGTTCATTCCACTGGCAGAGAAAACCGGGCTGATTCACCGCATTGGGCAATGGGTATTGCAGCGCGCCCTGGAGGATTGGGCAGAGTTGCGCCAACACTGCGTTGAAAATGTAAATCAACGCCCATTCATCAGCGTCAATCTATCAGCGCCAGAACTCGCGGTCGGTGACGTCGTTGCGGCCATTCGGGCTTGCCTGCAGACGCATGCCATGGACGCTTGCGAGTTACGTATTGAATTGACCGAGACCATCATCATCCAGAACATGGACGCAGTAGCCGCCTCACTGCTACAACTTCGGGCAATGGGCGTTGGCATAGCGCTGGACGACTTTGGCACTGGTTATGCCGGGCTCGAGTACCTGCAGTCGTTGCCGTTTACCTGTCTCAAAATCGACAAGAGTTTTGTCCAGCAGGTTCATAAGTCGGAACGCAGTCTGCATATCATCAAGGCGGCACTCGAGTTAGCCCGGGCCATGGGCATGAGCACCATTGCTGAGGGCATAGAAAGCGCCGAGACTGGTGCCCAATTGGCAGCCCTGGGTTGCAGCCATGCACAGGGATTCCAGTTTGGAAAACCCATGCACAAACACCAGATTGCAGCCTGGGCCAAACAGCACCAAACGGTGCAAGCGGCACACAAACCTCAAATGCTCTGACTCAATTGGCAATAGCGTCAGGTGGGGATTGCGGTTCTACCGCAAACACCTCTACCCTTGGTTACCGCCACGCGCTGTAACTGTCGATATTTTTCCCACAACGTTGTCTTGTTTTCTACAAACAGCGGGTTGACCGGAATGCAGGATACCGGGCAAACCTGCACACACTGTGGCTCGTCAAAATGGCCTACGCATTCCGTGCATTTAGCAGGGTCAATCTCGTAGATGTCCGGTCCCATGAATATGGCTTCGTTGGGGCACTCGGGTTCACATACATCGCAATTGATGCATTCGTCAGTGATGATTAGTGCCATAGCGCATTGGCTGCTGAAAAGCTGCGAAGACTCATGCACGAATTATCCCCGCTCCCCAAACAAATTGCCGCGCAGGGTTTTAGGCTTCGTCCGGTTTGACGATCACCACAGGTATTGCGCTGCCGTGCAACACCTCGTTGGAGACCGATCCCAGCATGGCACTGCGCACGGCGCTATTGCCGCGCGCTCCCATGACCACCAAGTCACAGGCAAAACGCTCAGCAATATCAATGATGGTGTGTGCCGGGTCACCCTTTGCCACCTCGCATTCGTACTGCACGCCGGCCGCATCCAGGAGTTCCTGGGCCGGCTTGAGTGCGTGCAGACCCGCATCGGCGCTGGCCCGGTTGATCAACTCCGGGTCATGAACCATCAGCAATTCATACAGATTGGCGGGCTCCTGCACATTGGCCAGTACCGCGTCGGCGCGCAAGCCAGCCAGCACCATCCGGATCGCAAAACGCACGGCCTCAAGGGACAATTCGGAACCGTCAACAGGCAACAGGATTTTCATGGTGTGATTTTTTTGGGTTGACGACAGCGCACTCCAGCACGCCGTCGGAGTTTTACTGAGGTCTCAACTTTTGGAGCAGCCTCGTATGCACCGTCGGCGCAACGAACTGTGCCACGTCGCCGTTCAAGGTCGCAATTTCCCGCACCAATGTGCTGGAAATAAACTGGTACCGGGAGTCCGGGGTCAAAAAGAGGGTGTCCACATCCGGTGCCAGCGCACGGTTCATACCAGCGAGCTGACTTTCATAGTCAAAATCAGTGACCGAGCGAACACCGCGCAACATGACCGCAGCGCCATGGCCCACCGCAAAATCCCGCACCAACCCGGTAAACGACTCAACCTGAACATTTGCATGGGCCTTGACCACCTCACGCACCGTATCCAAGCGTTCATCCAGACTGAACATGGTTTTTTTGTGGTGGGCCGCGGCCACGGCCACGATAACGGTGCCAAACAGGCCGGCAGCGCGCCGAATCAGGTCCTGGTGACCCAGGGTCATGGGATCAAAGGTACCAGGGTAAACAGCAATCACAGGCTTAGACATACAACATAACTCCGGGGCCACAAAAAAGAATTGCTGTCAAAAGCATTATTCGACCTGGCCGTCGTTTGGGACCGTGGCCCGCAACACATGGGCATGCACCGCACCAGCCTTGAGATGGCGGTATACCACCAAGCCCAAGGGCTCAAGCATGGCATCGGTCCAGGCCTTCGGCGACTCCAGGTAAATTGAGCCCCTGGGTGCCAATGCCCGTGCTGCGGCTGACAGGGCCGACTCGTACAGATCGGTGTCAAAGGGCGGGTCCAAAAACACAACATCCTGACTGGCTGGTGCCAATTGTCGCAAGGTGGCAACCCCTTCGCCCCGCTGCACCAACACCTTCTGCTGCGGCCCCGGCTCGGGCAGTTCCAGCGCCTGCAGTTGACCCAACACACGTTGCAATTGGGCAACCAGGCTGGCGTCCTGTTCGACCAGCAAAACCTGCTTAGCGCCGCGCGATGCAGCCTCAAAGCCGAGGGCACCGGTGCCGGCAAACGCATCCACACAATGCAAACCCGACATGTCCTGACCCAACCAGTTAAAAAGGGTTTCGCGCACGCGGTCCGGTGTGGGCCGCAAACCGGGCCTGTCGGCGACCTTGAGTTTGATGCGCTTCCATTGGCCGCCAATAAGGCGGACTTCACCGGGCTGGCGTTTGTGCACAGGACTGCGCGGGGGTTTTGCCGTGGTGCCGGGTGCACGGCCGGCATACTTGGAGGGGGGTTTGCGGGGTTTATTCATTGGCCAAGCTTAACGAACTGCGTAGAGACTTCCATATCCGCATCTGCGTACCGCGTCGACAGGCGACCCAACCAGGGCCCAACGTCCTGCGCAGACAGCGGCCGCGAATACAGGAAACCCTGTAGCTCGCCACAGCCAGCCTCGCGGGACGCCTGCGCCTGTTCCGAGGTCTCCACCCCTTCTGCGACCACATGAAGGTGCAATGCATCGGCCAGTTGGCATATGGCACGGACCACCGCCACGGCATCGCTAACAGGCAGCGGCTCAATCAATCCCCGGTCGATCTTGACTGTGTGCAAACGCAGGCTGCGCAACATATTCAGCGAAGAAAAACCGGTACCGAAATCATCCATGGCAACATGCACGCCTAAACTACGCAATTGTTCCACCTGCACAGTGGTTTGCTCCAGATTCTGCACAGCGGAACTCTCCGTGATCTCCAGCGTCAGCCAACGAGGCTCCACAGCGCAGGCCTCAAGCGTATTCGCCACCAGGTTGGGAAAACGCGGGTCCAGCAACTGCAGTGGGGATACATTCACCGCAACGGGCACACAGTGCCCATATAGCTGCAGCCAGACCGCAATCTGACGACAAGCCTGCTTGAGCAAGGCAGTGCCCAGCGCACCAATCAGTCCGGTGCGTTCGGCCGCCGGGATGAATTCAACCGGGCTGACCACTCCCACGCCCGGGCGGTTCCAGCGCGCCAGGGCCTCAAAACTCGCCAATCGGCCTGTCTGTGCGTTCACCTTGGGCTGGTACACAAGCTGAAATTCACCACGATCAATACCAGCCCGCAGCGCCTGCTCCTGCTCCAGCGCGTTGCTGGAGCCGCGTTCAAAGGCTTTCTCTGCCAATCGGTGAGACGTACCTGGTGTGCGCTTGGCTACATGCATGGCAGCATTGGCGGCGCGCAACAAAGACTCGGCGTCACGCGCGCTGTTCGGGTACAAAGCAATGCCCAACGATGCATCCAGAAAAAATTCCTGTCCGGCAACCCGCAGCGGGGTGGCGAGCAAATTGCGCACCCGAGTGACTATTTCAACGGCGGTGTCGCCTCCACCTTTGGGTGCCGATATCAAAGCAAATTCGTCGCCGGACAAACGCATGATTTCGCAGTCGTCACCCATCGCCGCGCGCAGAGCATGACCCATTGATTTGAGGACTTCATCGCCCATCGACGGGCCGTGCGCCTCATTGAAGAGCTTGAAACGGTCAATATTCATCAGCACCAGAACAAAACGCTCGATCTCGTCGGAGGACTCACAACGTTTGCGCAGGCATTGGATCATCGCAGCCCGGTTGGGTAACCCTGTCAACTCATCATGCATCGCCTGGTAGACCAGGGCCTGACTCGCCTGATGCCGGTCGGTTTCGTCGGAAATCAACACCTGAACAGCCGGCGCGCCATCCCACTCGGTTCGGAAGTAGTGGAATCGTAGCCACATGGGCGTGCCATCGGCGCGGTGACGTGCGGCCTCAAACGTCGCATCATCTTCCTGACCGTTTTGAATTTCGTAGAGTAGTCGTTTGGCCTTGACGCGCTCGGCCTTCGGAATCGTGCGGGAGACGGTGGCCGCGCGCAACTCTGCCAAACTCTGAACGCCATAAATTGCCAGGCACGCCGGGTTGGCGTAGACGATGCTGTTGTCACCAAAACTGATCATGATGCCCTGGTGGGATCGCTCGGTGAGACGCTCAAACCGGGCCTGCAACTGCCGGGTGGCAACGGTCCCCCGGTCGAGTGCAGCGTAGAGCAACACCAAGCCCAGGCTCAGGCGCAGCAACGCCCCCAGGGTGGCCAACAGGGCGGCACCCTCGTCCTGGTAAGTCACATAAATAAACTGGATCAATCCCAGTAGCACCAGCAAGGGACCAACCAGCTTCTCCGACTTGTAGCGGCCGTTATGTGCGTTCCACAACCAATAGGTGCAAACCATTCCGAGAACCGTATTGATGGTGCCCATGCTGGCCTGTCCCAACCGAGGGCCACCCCAACCGATTGCCAGCGAATTGACCGCCGCCATCAATACCAGCGAGGTCCACTCGTACTGGCGGGGCATGGACTTGCTCGCCAAGTGCGCTGTTCCCACCAGAAGTAACGTGGAATACAGGGCGGCAAGACCCGCCAGCGCAAAATTGCCGGCCATATCGGCCAGCCCGCCCCCCTGCGTTTTAAACAAGTAGGTCAATGGCACCAGCAATTGAACCAGATTGGCCCAGCCGATATAGCGGGTGAAGGTCTGTGTCGGGTCGCGCCGCCAGACAAGCACCAAGGCACAACCCATGATCAGGCTGACGGCTGCATTGATGAACAGAATGTAGTTCATCGAGAAACACAGGGCGGATGCATCAAAGTATTGTGCGACCGGATGCGCCCTTCGCCCGGCCCGATTCGCCCGTGATTACCCTAGGTTTGAGCACCCATTGCCCAAGGTCAAGTCACACCCAACGGGCGTTTCATAGAATGCGTGACCATACGAAGCAGACCATGTTCAGTTTTTTCAAAAAGAAACCCCCACCAGCCCCCACCGTAGTCCCCCTTGCCGAGACCACCGCAAGTCCTGCCAGCCCGATTTCGACACCTCCGAGACCTGCACCGCCGCCGTTCCCGCGGTCCGGAAACGGTGGCTCCCTGATTGGCAGCGCGCTGGTCATTCCGATCGACATTCCCGAGCCGGCGGCAGCGCCCCCCGAGCGCCAAAAATGGGTCGACAAACTGAAGGCCAGCCTGGGCAAGACCGCGGGCAGTATTTCTGGCGTATTGGGTGGTTCGGTCATCGACGAAGCACTTTACGAGAACCTGGAAGACGCGCTGCTGATGGCCGATACCGGAGTGTCCGCGACCCAGTACCTGCTGACCGAGTTACGGCGCAAGGTCAAGGACAGTGGTGTTACCCACCCCATCGCCCTCAAAAACATCCTGATTGCCCTGCTGACCGAGCTGCTGCAGCCACTCCAGAAGCCCCTGGTGATCGGCGAGCACCGCCCCACGGTGATCATGGTGGCGGGCGTCAACGGCGCTGGCAAAACCACCTCGATAGGCAAACTCACACGACACCTGTCCGAACACGGGGCCAGCGTACTGTTGGCCGCGGCTGACACTTTTCGCGCTGCCGCGCGTGAACAGCTCAGCATCTGGGCCGACCGCAACCTGGTGGAGATCATCAGCCAGGAGGGTGGCGACCCGGCTGCCGTGAGTTTTGATGCGGTCAGCGCGGGCAAGGCCCGTGGTAAAGATGTGGTGCTGATCGACACCGCAGGCCGGCTACCAACGCAGTTGCACCTGATGGAAGAGCTAAAAAAGATCAAACGTGTCATCCAGAAGGCGGACCCCGGCGAGGCTGGGCCGCCCCAAGGTGCCACAGCACCCTCGGGGGACAGCGCAGCACAGGCAGTGGCAAGCGTGGGGGCCAGCAAACCAGCCCCGCACGAGGTAATTCTGGTGATCGACGGCAACACGGGTCAAAACGCACTCGCGCAGGTCCGTGCCTTTGACGACGCGCTGACACTGACGGGCCTGATCATCACCAAACTTGACGGTACCGCCAAAGGCGGCGTGATCGCCGCCATTGCCCGTGAGCGCCCCGTGCCGGTGTATTTCATCGGCGTGGGTGAGAAGCTGGAAGAACTGGAAACCTTCAACGCCCGGGAATTCGCGCAGGCCCTTTTGGGCTAGCACTGCCGGTTCGTATGCCCCCACCAAGGCTATGTTCTGGCATCAAAAAAGGAGACACCGCTTTGAAGAAGATTCTCTCCAGCCTGGCCGTGCTGGTTTTGCTGGCAACCGCCTATCTGCTGTTGTGGCCCGTACCCATCACACCCGTGGCCTTCACGCTGCCCGCAGCTCCAGGGTATGGCGGTGTCCATGTGGTCAATACCAAACTGGCGAATCTGCAGCTGATAGACCTGCACGGTGAAGTCGGTCCCGAACACATCACTTTTGGACCGGACGGCAAGCTCTACACCACGGTGGCCAGCGGCAACATTCTGCGCATGAACGCCGACGGCTCGGCGCAGGAAGTTTTTGCCAACACCGGCGGGCGGGTGCTGGGTTTTGACTTTGATTCCCAAGGCAATCTGATTGCGGCCGATGCCGCCAAAGGTTTGTTGTCCATTGCGCCGGATCGCAAGACCACCGTACTCACCGACTCCGTGGACGGCGACCCTATCCGTTATGCCGACGCCGTGGTAGTGGCAAAGAATGGCAAGATGTATTTCAGCGACGCCTCGATGCGCTTTGCGCCCAAGGATTGGGGCGGTACCTTTGAGGCCAGTGTGCTGGACATCATTGAAGGTGCATCAACCGGACGCATTCTGGAGTTCGACCCCGCTACCAAGGCCACGCGTGTTGTGGCATTGGGCCTGAGTTTTGCCAATGGCGTGGCCCTGAGTGCGGATGAACAGTCCCTGTTTGTGAATGAAACCGGCAAGTTTCGCGTCTGGAAGATTGCGGTGGTCGCCAACGCACTGCATATTGGAACAACGAGCCCGCAGGCGACCGTGCTGTTGGACAATCTGCCCGGATACCCCGACAACCTGATGCGCGGCCTGAATGGCAAAATCTGGCTCGGTTTTGCGAAACCCCGCAATCCGGTGGCTGACAACATGGCCGACAAACCCTGGTTGCGCCGCCTGACGCTGCGCCTGCCGCGCGCCTTGTGGCCGGTGCCCAAGTCTTACGGACACGTCATAGCGTTTACCGAAGACGGCAAGGTAGTCGCCGACCTGCAAGACCCGACTGGCGCCTACCCCGAGACCACAGCGATCACGGAGACCAAAGACCGCCTGTACGTCCAAAGTCTGCATGCCCATGGCCTGGGATGGTTGCCCAACAAATGAGACTTGTCGAGATCAGAGTCGCGCCAAGCAAATGCACAATAACTGATTCGTCCAGGACACGGAACGCATGCCATGCCAACGCAACACCCTGATTCACCGTCACGCCGCATCTTCTTGGTGTCCACAACCGCCGGTATTGCCTTGGCGGGCACGTCGGCCTGCCAGTCGCCAAGGCCAGGTGACCGGCAGTTGGTTTTCACATCCTTCGCCGACGCCGTGAGCGAGCTGGACCGGCTGGCGGCCGCCCCCAAGCTCACCACTGCGGCGGTGTGGAACTGGGTCCAAACCCTTAACCACTGCGCACAAAGCATCGAGTATTCACTGAGCGGCTTCCCCCAAGCGAAATCAGCGGTATTCCAGCGCAGCGTGGGCGCCTTGGCAATCAAGGCATTTTCGTGGCGTGGCCGCATGAGCCACGACCTGGCCGAACCCATACCCGGCGCACCTGTGCTGGATGCGGGCGACGCACCGACCACTGCCATGGCCCGCCTGCGCACTGCGATTGCGGACTTCCAGGCCCGCACGGAACCGTTCAAACCCCATTTTGCCTATGGGGAACTGAACAAGCCGGAGTACGAACTGGCCCACGCCCTGCACCTGGCCAACCACCTGTCGGGGTTTGATGTTCAAGGATAGGCACGGTCTTATCCGACCAGGTCAGTTCTAACGATTGCTATTTATTTTATAGCGCATCGCTTATATTTCGCGAGGGCTAGCGGCCTATTTCGCATTGCACGGTTAGCCGGTCGTGCACCCGAGCGCCACAGCAGGTGCATCGTGGCCCTGCGTGACGCCAAAACGCCGGAACTCGGCCCCATTGGCCGTTAGCTGATTGCCCATCAGGGAATCTACCCGCTTTGCCCGGGCACCATCTACCTGCATGGCCTGCAGCCGCGCGAGCGGGAGGGCAGCCGGGCGATGGCGATTCAGATGGCTTTTGAGTTGCTGGAACTGACGATGGTGGACCTGCAGCAAATGATGTTGGCCAACCGCGTCTTGGAAGACATTGCAGGACGCGCCAATGCACCGATGGCGGAGCGCACAGTGTGGGACTTGGTGGCGCTAGGTGAACGGGCGGTCGATCAGGCGATGACCTACCCGGACTATTTTTTCCAATCCCTGGTCTTGCAACAACTAAAGGTTTGGTGGGAAGTCCAGTGGTTCGCTGGCGCTTGCCGCCAACATACCCCCACTGAAGCACCAATGGTGGTCGACCAGTGGAATTGACGTGGTTTTGACGCCCCGCGTCAGTTCCAACTGGCTGGCACCGTCATACCCCACCATACGCACACGCAACGGCTTCCAGCCCGTTTGCAGGGACGTCACTGTCAACACAACAGTGTCACCCACACGCCGCGCGCTGAAGCGCACCACGCTGCGTTCGCCACGTTGGTAGCCATAGGACAGGCCATCATCGGCCACGTAGTCCAGCGTGGCCACGGCGACACTGCCGCGCCCCAGAACGACGTGCAACTCAATGTCCGCCAGATCATTGGCGGCACTGGTGCGCACGCCCACCTGCATGGGCAGCAGGCTGCCCTCACGCAGGTAGATGGGCGTGCTGTCCGGGGTACTGCTGACATGGATGGTGCGCCCGCCGGCCAGAAACTGTCCGGTATTGACATCCATCCAGCGGCCCTGCCCCGGCAGCGTAACCAGCCGAGTCTGCTGGCCCTGGTGCACGACGGGTGCCTGCAGGATGGCAGGGCCGATCAGGAACTGGTCGTCCACGCGGTCCAGCTCCAGTCCCTCGGAGTTGGCAAAGTCATAAAACAGCGGGCGCATGACGGCCGCGCCCGATTGTTCCTGGTCGTTCCACAGCTGGTAGAAATAAGGCAATAGCTTGTAGCGCAGGCGCACGTGGTGGCGGATGACGTCCAGCGCCTGGTCGCCAAACACCCAGGGCTCCTGCTCGGCCGTACCGGCGCTGGCGTGGTTGCGCAGAAAGGGGAACAGGCAGCCCGCCTTGTACCAGGCAATGGCCAGCTCCTTGTCGGCGTGGCCGCCAAAACCGGGCACATCCGGGCCGTTGAACGGAATGCCCGAAAGCGCCAGGTTCAGGCTGCAGTGGATACTGGTGCGCAGGTGGTGCCAGCTGCTGAAGTTGTCGCCGGTCCACACCGCGGTGAAGCGGCTGGAGCCGGTGTAGGCACTGCGGGCCAGCAAAAACGGCCGCTCGTCGGGCCGTGCCGCCAGAAAGCCGTCGCGCGTGGCCTGGGCCATACCGGTGCCATATTGGTTGTGGTACGTCCAGTGCGGCCAGGTGCCACGCTGGAACAGCATGTCGTCGACCTCGGCCGCGCCAGTGCTGGGGTCGTTCATGTCCAGCCAGGCGCCGTCAAAGCCGGATGCGCGAAAGGCCTTGCAATAGTTGGCCCACCAGTCGCGCGCCTCGGGCAGCGAGTAATCGGGAAACCAGGTGCGCCCTGGCCACACAAAACCCACATACGGTTGTCCTTCCGGGTTGTGGCAAAAGATGTCGGCGGCTTTACCGCTGGCGGCCACTTCATAGCCCGCTTCCACTTTCACGCCGGGGTCCAGGATGGGCACGATGCGCCGGCCGTTGGCCTGCAACTGCTTCAGGTCATGCGCCAGGTCGCCAAAGTGGTCGGTACTGGTGGTGAAGACCTTGAAGCGATCCATGTAGTCAATGTCCAGCCACAGACCATCGTTCGGGAACCCATGCTCGGTGAACGCAGCGTCCAGCTGCTGCAGGTGCTGGGTGCCGGCATAACCCCAGCGGCTTTGGTGGTGCCCCAGTGACCACAGCGGTGGCAGCGGCGTTGTGCCCACCAGGCGCTGCAGGCGCTGTGTGACGGATGCCACGCTGTTACCGGCAATCACGTAAAACGCGGGCACGCCTTGATCGGCGCCAAACCAGAACGCGGGCGGTGCGTTCTGGTCATCTTTGCCAAAGAAGAACCAGTTTGAGCCGGTGTCCATGAACACGGCCCCGGGGTGGTCCACCAGAATGCCCACCCACTGCTTACCCTGGCGCACCAGCAGGTAAGGCACTGCGGCATATTGCGGGTCGGCCTGGCCATGCTCGATGGTGTGCATGGCATGGTCGGCCCAGACGTCGGCGTTCCAGAACTTGGTGCGTTTGCCGGTCTTCTCCAGGCCGGTCACTTTTTCGCCCTGGCCAAAGAAGCGCATCTCGGCATTGCGCGCAAACTGCACCAGCCAGGCGCTGCCGCAGGTACCGAGGCACGCACCATCCATGCCCGACAAAATGGCCTCGCCGACCGTTCCACCGTCACCGCCGACGCAGTTCAGCGCCAGATTGCCGCTGTCGGTGATCTGGAGTTGGTAACGCGAATCGGTGCCTGCAAAGGCATCGTCATGCAGCGGCAGCACGCGGGCATCCAGCGGCCAGCGTTGGGCATCGCGCAGTTCGACATGGAACACGTCTTCACCCAGGTCGCGCACGCTGGCCTGCACTGGCTTGGCGCCGATGCTGAGCGAGCCGTTGGTGTGTGCGTTTGCAAAGCTGAAATTGGAGGGGTGGCGGATTTTGTTGAAGTACATGGCGAGGGGTTAGCAGTTCAAATGTTTTTCCGTGGGGGCTTGATGGAATTGGTCGAGGCTCGAAGGCGGCAGCTGGTTGCTTGAGGTGATTCAGACACTGCATGCGTGGCGGGTTGGCTTGGTCGGCGGGCCGGGTATCCCTTCTCTGGCCCACGCTCGCGGGCGACTGCCTCGGGTGTGCCATCGTTACTGCATCAAGATGGTGATGGCACGCTTTCTCTGAGGCAACCGCGAATGGGGCCGACGAATGGACACCCGGCCCACCGACTTTGCGGGGCGCGGTGTTTAGCGCTACAAAATACATAGCTACTCACGCAAATTCCACGAGGGCTGGAGGCTGATTTGACTCAAACCACCTCCCAAAAGGCGGGTGGCGTGTTGGGCGGGCGCAGGCCGCACTCGCGGTTGCCACAGAGCAGGCGAACCAGCGACCGGTTTAACGCAACAACGGTAGCAACCCAAACATGGCCGCCCGCGAAGCGAGCCGGAGAACGCCTGCCACGTCGCCCGCCGCGCGCAGTCCTTTCTGCGCCGCAATGTAATGCCTTCCAAGACACGAAAGTCAAGCCCCGGCCCGCAAGATGTAGACCCGTACCGACTGCGCTGGAACCACCAACTTGGTTAGCCCACGGACATTGGCGGCACTTGAGCGCGCGGTCAACGGATACGCCGGCGCCAACACCGCACGCGGTGGCAACGTCTTCAACATGATCGCACCAGGTTTGGTACCGTAGTTGATGACCACCAGCGTGGTTTCTGCGCCCAGCGTGCGCCGGTACGCCATCACCCTGCCCCGCACCTGCGGCGCGTCGTAGCTACCAC
This sequence comes from uncultured Rhodoferax sp., assembly GCA_964569855.1. Classification (GTDB taxonomy): domain Bacteria; phylum Pseudomonadota; class Gammaproteobacteria; order Burkholderiales; family Burkholderiaceae_C; genus Allorhodoferax. The sequence goes on along the minus strand of CAZMXB010000001.1, from coordinate 42,035 downwards.
TGGCCAATGACGGCAGGGTGTTGCGCAACGTCAGCATGCTTTTGTAGAACGACAGCAGCGACTGCGGGTCGGACAGTTGTGCTTCTGCGTTGTAGCGCGCCGCGTTGGGCGACACGGGCCTGAACGGTTGGCCCGTGGTGAACCCGGAACCTTGCTTTTCAGCCGTCCAGCTCATCGGTGCGCGCAGCGGCGCATCGCCTTCCAGCCCCTTGATGCCGGCCATGCCGATTTCTTCACCGTAGTAGATGAAAGGCGTGCCAGGCTGCAGCAGGTACGACGCTGCGGCCAGCTTGTACCGTGCCAGGTTGCCATGCAGTTGGTCCCAGAGCCTGGCACCGGCGAACAGATCATGGTTGGATACAAAGGTGGCCATGGTCTGCGGTGCGGTCACAAAATAATCCGCCACAGCATGAATGGCCTTGGTGTCGCCCCGTGCTGCGTTGACGATGTTGCGCTCCAAGCCAAAGGCAAACGCGCTGCCGCAAATATGGGGCATTGCGTACAACTTTGGATTGGCGGTGGCCTCGCACACCACGTGGCGCTGCGGGTAGTCCATGATCAGTTTGCTCAAATCGCCGGTCAAAGCGCGGCTCTCGGGCTGGTCGTTCCAGTCGCGGGCAGAGTTCTCCACCAGGTGTGGCACAGCGTCGAGCCGGTAGCCGTCCAGCCTGCGGTTCAGCCAGAAGCGCAGACTGCTTTGGTGGTAGGCCAGCACCGCAGGGTTCTTGAAATTGAAATCAGGCATGTGCGGGCCGAAGGTGCCAAAGTAGCTGCCCTGCGGTGTTTCGGTCCAGGGGTTTTTGCCCCAGATGTCCCAACCCACTGGCTGCTCTTTCTCCCACACATACCAGTCGTAAAAGGGGCTGCTTGGCCCCTGTAGGGCGCTGGCAAACATAGGGTGCTGGCGGGCGCTGTGGTTGATCACGTAGTCCATGACCACGCCCATGCCCCGCGCGTGGGCCTGGCGCAGCAGTTCGTCAAAATCTTCCAGCGTGCCGTAGGCCGGGTCTATGGCGCGGAAGTCGGTAGTCGCGTAACCATGGTCACCATCGGCACTGGTGGTAATGGGCATCAGCCAGATGCCCTTGATGCCGAGGTCCTTCAAATAGTCCAGCCGCTGCGTCAGTCCCTTGAGGTCGCCCGCGCCGTCACCATTGCTGTCCTGGTAGGCCCGCACAAACACTTCCATGAAAGCGCCACGCTGCCAGCCTGCGGGCAGGTTGCCGGGCTGTTTCTGCTCTGCCACCGCGCCGGTGTCAACCGGCAAGCTGTTGGGGGCGTGGAGCTCGGCGCGGGCGCCGCTCCCGGCCAGCAGCCCACCCAGAACAAGGCCCACACATGCAATGCATTTCAAACCCGACGGGGTCATGGCAGCCCGGACATGGCCAAATTTCAGGTGCAGCATTAAGACCCCTATTTGTAGTCAAACTACATATTTAATTCGACGGATACTGGACGCTTTTGCGCGATTTTAATGGATAACGTTGAAAACTATGAATGATAATGTAATGATACTACTGATTATCTATTCACACTCCGATGAACGAGACTCGCTGCGGCGCATGACTATCCCTCATCCCTCGTGTCGCGAATTGCTATTATTTTTGTAGCCGCTTGCGCACATTCCACGAGGGCTAAGCACCTAAATGACCATGAACACTTTGCAAACCTTTATCCAAGGTCTCACAGGCCCCGCCAAGGCGCGCTCCACCCGGCATGGCCTTCTTGTCGTTGTCCTGGGCGTGCTGGCCAGTGGAACGATTGCCGCACCGGTGACCCCGGCCATCGTGGCCGACGCAGTGGCGCCAGAACTGCTGGAAGCTTGCAACGCGACGCAACACCAAACGGTGCTGAACCCGATCGTTATGGCAACGCCGCTCGCGCCGGCCGACAAAACGCCCATCGCCGCGCCTGCCGTGCAGGCCGTTTGGCTCAATGCCCAGTTACTCCAGTGGCCTGGCGCCACCGTTGGCGGCCGCTACAAGCTGTACTACTCCGCCACGGGACAATTGCTGGTCCACCTGGGCAGTCCCGTCGGCGGCGCGCAGGGGGCATTGGAGCTGACCGCCTGGTCCAAGCCACTGCCAAAGGCAGTGGCCGAGCGCTTTCGGTATGTCGGCCCGGGTGCCGTACTGTCCGTACCAAAGGCCGACCTGCATCGCCTGTCTGACCTGCACCGCCAACAGCTTGTGCTGGTGCAGGAAGACGCCACAGGACGCGTGATCCAGGCCACCAGCCTGCAAATAGCCGGTGCCCTGGACGACCGTTACGCCAAAGCCGTCGATACCCGCGACCTGGGCGTCACGCTCGGTCAAAGACACACACAGTTCAAGCTGTGGGCTCCCACCGCACAATCGGTAAGCCTGTGCCGCTTTGATACCAGCACCAGTGCAGCCGTCGCAGCCCACCCGATGCAACGCGACGCTGCGACCGGCAACTGGTCGATGCGCCTCCGGCAAGACCTCTCTGGCGGCTACTACAGCTTCCTGGTGGACGTTTTTGTGCCAGGCCTCGGCATGGTGCGCAACCGTGTCACCGACCCCTATTCGTTGAGTCTCAATACCGACTCACAGCGTAGCTTTATTACTGACCTGAGCGACGCGCGCCTCAAACCATCCGGCTGGGACCGCCACACCGCCCCGCGACGTGTGAAATCGCCGGTGGACATGGCTGTTTACGAGTTGCATGTGCGGGACTTTTCGATTGACGACCTGACCGTGCCGCCAGCGCAGCGCGGCAAGTATCTGGCATTCACCCACAGCTCGTCCAACGGCATGCGCCACCTTCAAGCCCTGGCCCGCGCCGGCATGACCGACGTGCATCTGTTGCCGGTCTTTGACATTGCCTCGGTGCCAGAGTCCGGCTGCACCACCCCCGCCATCACGACCCCAGCCGCCGGCGACAGCGACCTACCGCAAGCCGCCACCAGCGCCAACGCTGCCAAGGACTGCTTCAACTGGGGCTATGACCCCCTGCACTTCAACGCGCCAGAAGGCAGCTACGCCAGTGATGCAGCCGACGGCGCCAGGCGCATCGTTGAGTTGCGCCAGATGGTCATGGCACTGCACGGCGTCGGCCTGCGCGTAGGCATGGACGTGGTCTATAACCACACCAGTGCGTCGGGCCAACACGCCCAGTCGGTGCTGGACCGCATCGTTCCCGGCTACTACCACCGGCTCAACGCCAACGGCTTGGTGGAGCGCTCCACCTGCTGCGACAACACCGCCACCGAAAACACGATGATGGGCAAGCTCATGGTCGACTCGGTGCAACTGTGGGCAAGACACTACCGCATCGACTCCTTCCGTTTTGACTTGATGGCGCACCAACCCCGCGCCGTAATGGAAGCGCTGCAAACCCGGGTCAACAAAGCGACGGGGCGACACATCAACCTGATTGGTGAAGGCTGGAACTTTGGCGAAGTGGCCAATGGCGCGCGTTTTGTGCAGGCTTCGCAACTGTCACTGAATGGCAGCGGCATCGGCACCTTCAACGACCGCGGACGCGACGCGGTGCGTGGTGGCAGTGCCGGTGACAACGGCGACGCCCAGATTCGCAACCAGGGTTACATCAACGGCATGGTCTATGACCGCAATGCCCTGTCCCAGGCCACGCCCACCGACCTGCTGCGAACGGCCGACATGGTGCGCGTAGGCCTGGCCGGATCAATCCGCGACTTTGAGATGTTGACCTACACCGGCGAACGCAAAACCCTGGCCCAGATCGACTACGCGGGGCAACCCGCAGGTTATGCCAGTGAGCCAACCGAAGTGGTGAACTACGTGGAGAACCACGACAACCAGACCCTGTATGACAACAACGCCTTCAAGCTGCCGGTGGGCACGTCCACCACAGACCGCGCCCGTGTGCAAATGCTGGGCGTGGCCATCACCGCGCTGAGCCAGGGCGTGGCCTATTTCCATGCGGGCATCGACGTGCTGCGCTCCAAATCCATGGACCGCAACAGTTTTGATTCGGGCGACTGGTTCAACCGGCTGGACTGGACCTACCAGACCAATTACTTTGGCACCGGCCTGCCCCCCAAAGCCGACAACTTTGATAGCTGGCCGCTGATGCAACCCCTGCTCGCCAACCCCGCGCTGCGCCCTGCGCCGGCCGACATTGCGCTGGCGCGGGATGTGACGCGCGACCTGCTGTCTGTGCGAGACAGCTCGACACTGTTCCGCCTGCGCTCAGCGGCCGACATCCGCCAGCGACTCACGTTCCCCAATACCGGCCCGGCACAGAACCCGGTGGTGCTGGTGGGCCATGTGAATGGCAAGGGCTACCCCGGCGCGGTGTTCAAGGAGGTGCTGTACCTCATCAATGTGGACAAGGTGGAACAGGAGATCACCATTGCCGAAGAAGCTGGCAAGGCCTATCAGTTGCACCCAGTGCAGGCAGCGGCCAGCGCGGCCGACGCGCGGGTACGCATCGGCGCACGCTTTGACAACAGCAGTGGGCGTTTTACCGTGCCCGCCCGCAGCGCAGCCGTGTTTGTGACGCGCTAAAACCCACGCATTTCCATCGATTTATGCCAACACCCCGCCGCTACGGCACGACCGATCTCTTCATCAATCCCCTGGGCCTGGGTGCCGCGCAGATCGGCGACGCCGCGCTGGACGACGCTCAGGTCGGCCGCCTGCTCAACACCGCTGTGGACGCCGGCATCAACCTGTTCGACACCGCGCCAAGTTATGGCATCTCGGAGGAACGCATAGGGCACCACCTGGCCACTCGGCGTAAGGAAGTGATCCTCTCCACCAAACTAGGTTATGGCGTGAGCGGCATCCCGGACTGGACCGGACCCTGCATCACCGCCGGTGTGGAGCAGGCCCTGCGCCTGTTGCACACCGACTATCTGGACATTGCCCATTTCCACTCCTGCCCGCGCGCGGTGCTGGAGCAATCCGACGTGATTGACGCGCTGGAGGCCGCCCAGCGCGCTGGCAAGGTTCGCGCCATCGCCTATTCCGGCGAAAACGACGACCTGGCCTGGGCCGTGGCCTGTGGACGCTTTGACGGCTTCATGGCCTCCGTGAACATCTGCGACCAGCGCATTCTGACCACTGCCCTGCCGGCCATGGCGGGCAGGGGTTTTATCGCCAAGCGCGCCGCGGCCAACCACCCCTGGCGCTTTGCACAGCGACCGGTCGACGACTACAGCGAGCCATACTGGGAGCGCTGGCAGGCCATGGGCCTAGACAACCGGGGCCTGGAATGGGGGGAGATCTCTTTGCGTTTTGCGCTGTCGGCACCGGGCATTACTGCCGCCATCGTAGGAACAGCCAAGGCCGACCACTTGTTGCACAGTCTGGAATGGGCTGGCAAGGGACCGTTGCCAGCCGACTGGGTTGCGGAACTACACAACGCCTTTGCGCGCCATGACCAGGACTGGGTCGGGCAGATTTAGATGCACTTTGAGCGCTGACGCTACTTAATCTGTAGCGCCTCACGCTTATTTCCTGAGGGCCGAACGGCAATTTCATTGAAGCCCTCTTCAGATGGCGACTCTCACGCCAAAGAACTGGCAGCAGGTCTGGATTGACAGCCCAGCTTGTTCGCCGACCGGACCGGCACTGCACCGGCGCAGATGCGCCGTTACACCTCAAAGCGTCGCCAGCATCTCCACAAATTCCGCAGCAAAGCGGTGCGCGTCCCCGGGCCAGCGGGCCGAGAGGAAATTGCCGTCCTTCACGACAAAGCCAGGGGCCAGGTTGTCCGGGCTGTCCCTTGAGAAGGCCATGGGGCCTTGGATGAAGTCGGTCGGGTCGGCCAGCGCAGTCTGGACCTCATCTTGCAAAATCTGCGGGTAGGTGCGGTAGTAGTCTCCCATCCACAGGCGGGTCAGCGCCCATCCGCTGAGTTCCAGCGTCTTGGTCAAGGCCGTGGTCTTGCGTCCATACAACACCGAATGCCCAGCGGGGCTGCGCGAGCGCGCCGCCAGCAGCACACCGTGGCAAATGGCCGCAACGGGTTTGTCGCTGGCAAAAAACTCCACCACCTGCTGTTGCAGCGTCGCCGATTCCAGATAGGTGCGCATGCCGGGGGCATGCCCCCCGGGCAACAACAGGGCGTCGAAATCCGATGTTTGAATGGCGTCATAGCGTTGCGGCCGCTGGAATGCGGGACTCTCCTGCATGGCGGCGTAGGCGCTGCGGCCGTTGCGATCCGCCCGCAGCAGCGGCGCCAACAGTCCCAAGCCCTGGCCGGTCAACATGATGGGATCACAGCGGCCTGGCAAGCCGTCGGGCGTCGCAAATTGCAGGGTGTGGCCTGCAGCGCTGAGGGTGCGCCAAGGCACGGCCGATTCGGTCGGATCGAAGTCCGTGCTGGGCAGTGGAATCAGGATCTTTGCCATGGTGGGTACCGAAGGTGCTCAAGCCCCGCTTGCATTGGTTGGGACCCATCATAGGGCCACATCCCGTGCGCGCAAAAACGCTCTTGTTGTGTCCTGCCACCCAATCGCGGCCATAATTTTGGGGACCACCGTGTTCAACCCCGTGTCGTGAAGCAGCAACCCTCGCACATGCAACCGCCTTTTTCACCACCATGATGCAATGCCGGCACCGCCTGGGGTGGCTGCTGGTGCTGGGCCTGTTCTGGCTCGGCGACCCGGCCCGGGCTGCCTGTGTGAAATCCGTGCGGACCCCTGACACCGAGCCCTACGGCATCCAGGACGCCACCGGCGGCTTGCATGGCTTGCATGTCGACCTGATCCGCGAAGCGCTGCGCAGAATGCAGTGCGAAGCCCGGTTCGTGGACATGCCTTGGGCCAGAGCGCTGATTGAATTGCAAGCCGGGCGTCTGGACTTGCTGCCCGGCGCTGCCGACACCAAGGAGCGCCGCGTATTCGCCCTGTTCTCCCGGCCCACCAACAGCGCACGCAGCGTGGTGTTCTTTCGCCGCGATGGCCGCAGGAAATACCGGATCAACAAGCTGGCCGACATCATCGGGACGGACTTGCGTCTGGCCGTTCGTCGTGGCGCCGTCTACAGTGATGAATATGCCGCTTTGCTCAAGCAGACCGCCTTTGCCGAGCGTCTCAGCTTTGTACCTTCGGCCAAGTCAAGCATGCTGATGATGTCTGCGGGCCGGGTGGATGCCATGGTCACCGATGAACTCACGGGCCTGCGCATGATCGAGCAGTTGGGCCTGCAGCACACCATTCAGCGCAGCGATTGGGCCATTTCAAATGACGCCGACTTGGTGGCCATCAGCAAGGCCACCAACGACCCGGCTTTCGTTCAGCAATTCAATGCGGCGCTGGGCAGCATGATGACCGACGGCACCTACAAACGGGTTCTGGAGCGCTATATGGCGTGCCCCGTCAGTTTGAAACGGCTGGGCTGCCGATAGGTGCGCCTGGGTTTCAACTGGCCCGGGTGGGGTAGTCCCCATGGAAAGACAACGGCCCTTGCCCGACAATGCCATACACGGGTCGCGGCGCATGGTGCGACGGTGCCACCCTTGCCCTTCAGGAGTCCACTTGCCCCCGGTTTCGCCAGCTGCCAAAGGTTATGTCTATCTGCGACTGCGACGCCTGGGCTTGTCTGACGCCATCGCGGCACAAACGGCGCCGCTGATCAAGGTGCAGTCGTTTGCGGCGGGCAAGAAATTGTGGGCCAAGGGGGCTGAAGTCCAGCACTGGCAATACATCATGGACGGTCTTGTGTCCGCGTCCATTCCCACCACCAATTCGGAATCCACGCCCATCTCCATCTACGGCAAAGGCGCATGGTTTGGCGAGCAGGCCATCATCAACCGCAAACCGAGCTTTGCCGACTATGTCAGCCTGACGGCCACCGAGGTTTTGTGCATGCCCGCCAGCACGTTTGACGCGCTGTTTATTCAGGAGCCGGGTTTTGCCCGTTATGTGGCCAAGCTGATGGCATGGCGGGTACAAAAAACGTCGGAAACATTGACCCTGATGAAGCTGGGCAACCCTTGCCTGCGGGTGGTCATGGGTCTGGCGCAATTTGCCGAAGCGCTGGCCCACCGCTCGGAGCGGCCGCCCACCATCGCGTTTGGCGATGGCCTGGAGCTGCCGGTGGCGCAAAACACACTGGCCTCGTTGTGCGGTGTGTCACGCACGCTGTTTTCAGAACATGTGCAGCAACTGGCCCAGCATGGCTGGCTGGCGCTGTCTTATGGCAAGCTTGAGATTCTGAACGTATCGACCTGGCACCGGTTTGCCCGGCGCCAGCGTGAAGACAGCTTCAACGCGCTCAACCCCACCAGCTCGGACCTTCTGGCTGTATTTGAAGAACTGGATCAGGCTTTGCCGTCGCCGTCGGAGCTGCAACGCTTAGAGCGCCGTGCGCTCGGCGGTTCAAGGCCGTAACCGGTTCCGCGCACGGGCTGCCAAGGAAATAGCCTTGGGCCAGGTTCACGCCCAACTCCCGCAAGACCTGCAGTTCACTCTCGTTTTCCACCGACTTTGCCACCAGCAAGCCGCCGCGTTTGCGCGTCAGGCGGACCAGGCTGGCCACTGCATCGCGGTGCTCGGGGTTGCGATGGATGTTGGACGTCCAGCGCGGTGCCATCTTGACCAGGTCGGGCAACACCTTGGTCCAGACCCGCATACTGGAGTCGGACGCTTTGAAATCATCCAGAGCAATCACCACACCAGCCGCCCGCAAAGGCCGCAGTGCGCCAACCAGCGCATCAACGGACGGCAAGTGTGTGTAGCCTGAGACGTCGAGCCCCATGCGAGCAGGAGGCAACTTGTGTTTGCGCAACAGCTGCAACAAGGAATCGATGGCGTCGCAGGCGTGCAATTGCACCAGTGTCTGGGCGCTCACATTCACAAACAGCATGCCCTGGCCACGCTCGGCCAACCAGCAACCAATGGCATGGTCCACACAGGTCAACTCGAGCTGCTTTTGACAGTGCTGTGCTTTGGCGGCACCCATCAGACCACCAAACGATATTTCGGCAACACTGCGCGGAACCCGCACCAAGGCTTCGTGCCCCATGATGGCACCACTACGCAGTTCGACCATGGGCTGGAAAACCACACCAAGTGACCGTTTGTCCAGCACTGCCCGCACGTAGGGCACGCCAGTACCCTTGCGGACATGCCACCAGTGCTGCAAATTTTGTGTCCAGAGGCGCATGGTGTCGGTTTTCATGGCGGGTTTGGGTAGGGTGAGTTGTTTTTGCTGTTTGCATTACACGGACAAAAAATTGCGCTGGCAAACCCAACCGTCCACCGCTGAACAATCCAAAAAAAACCCCGGCGTTTTCACGCCGGGGTTGAAGCGGTGGCCTACAGGCGCCTTACCGACCCTAGTAATCTTTTTCGTCCCCTCACCAATTGGCGCCCCCGAAGTGCTGCCAGCTATCTACTTCGAGATCAGGTGTGGACTTTTATCGAAATCAGGGCCCCTGTATGTGCGCTAGCCCGCACAGGAACCCGGTGTTCACGTTGAAAGTCGCAACATGGATCAAGCGGGGGGCGTTTTTGCCCATTCGTGACAAAGTAGGCCTCCATCCCTCGTTAAATATTCATGTTGCGCTGCGTATAGGAAGAATTTGTGCAAAAGGCTAATCCACCAGACGCCGCCACGGCGAAGCCAGAGGCAGCTGCGCCGCCGGTGCCGATACCGGCTGAGTCGAGAACGGAACCCACGGCCATATATATAAATATTGAACAAGTCGCCACGGGTACAAAAGCAGGACCGAAACTGACGGCGGATCCGAAGCCTTATTCCGCCGGAAACCCCGCAACTGCTGGATAACGGCCAGGGCAAGTCCATCCGGGGCCACCATTGCACCGCGGGAGCTCGGTACAAGTGTTCATGTGCTGCGTGTGCGAGCGCACAGAACATTTCATGCGCGGCATCAACAATGGCTGGTCACCACAAGCATCAACCTGGGTACCCTCATGAAATCAAAATTCTTCACTGGCTCATTGCTGGCATCCGCCCTGTTCATCAGCCTGTTGGGTGCCCCGGCGATGGCTCAGGGCTCCAACACGCCAGGCATTGACCGTTCGCAACAGGCGATCAGTTCCCGCATCCAGCAGGGTATGGCATCCGGGCACATCACGCCGTCAGAGGCACGCGAGCTTTATCGGCGTGACCGCGAGATAGAAATGCGCGAAAACCAGATGAAAGCGAATGGCAACGTCAACCCGCAGGAGCGCCAGCGTTTAAGGGCTGATCTGGAGGGGCTCGCTGCCGAAGTCGAACGCAAGATGGCAAACAGCGATGTAGTGGGCCAAGGCCGCGACAACACACCCGGCATCGACAACCTCCGGGCCAACATCAGCGAGCGCATTGACGAGGGCGTGCGTAGCGGAAACATTTCGCGGCGCGAAGCACGCAGATTGCAAATGCGTGAGCGTGCCATTGCACGCCACGAGGCCAGCTTCAAGAGGGACGGTGTCGTGACTCCCCAGGAACGCCGTCAGTTGCGCGATGAACTCAACGCTCTGCGCGATGAGGTGGAACGCCTGATGCAAGGCAACCGCCGCAGGTAATACTGAAGGCGCAGGGCAGTCCACAAAAAGGCACCTACGGGTGCCATTTTTCATGGTCTTCACGGAAAGTAGTCCTGCTGTCCTCGTCTTTATTCGGAGAACAGCTATAAGTTGCATAGCACTTGTCCCTCCGCTGTGATACCGGTGGTCCAGTACTGCCACCGGTCCGAACATGGTGACAGGGTTGCGTTGGCAAACAAGTTGGGTGTGAAGCGGCGAACGGCGAAGCACGATTTCGCTAGATGAAAAGGGGGATTGGACACGTCTGTGGCAGGATTGCTGTCCTTAACACGTCCGCATTCAAATTCATGACCACACGCAAGTCCTGCGCCCTATCTATCCTGATGCTGCTTTGGATTCTGACAGGTGTAACGCCTACCCAAGCTAGCTCCCGGCCCATCACCATTGGACTGTTTGGCGATACCTCTTACAGCCTGCGCGAGCGCGAGTTGTTGCCGGAATTGATGGCGGAAATGGATTCCGAAGACCTTGCATTTGTGATTCATGATGGCGACATCAAAAGCGGCGGATCACTTTGCAGCGATGCGGCTTTTCTCGACATCCTGGGGGTGTTCAAGGCGTCCCGTCATCCGCTCATTTATGTTCCGGGCGACAACGATTGGACCGACTGCCACCGCCGCAACAATGGTCCGTACGACCCCCTTGAGCGTCTGGACAAGCTGCGCACACTTTTTTTTCCCGATGACAAAACGCTGGGGCGGCGGCAGTTTGAGCTGGCGCGACAGAGCCGGGATCCGGCCTTTGCCTCCTATCGCGAGAACGTCCGCTGGGAAGCGGCCGGCGTGGTTTTTGTGGGTTTGAATCTGCCGGGTAGTGACAACAACTACGACGGCACCCAGCGCGGTAGCGGACCCTCCAAAGAATTCCTGCAACGCAGCCCGGTGATTGGGCTCTGGCTGAAGCAGGCCTTTGCACGCGCCCGTGCCATTGAAGCCGCTGGATTGATGGTGGTCATCCAGGCCAACCCCGACTTCGAGGCGGCGGCGGCGGGAAAAGCGCACCCGGGCTACAAAGACTTTATTAACCAACTGCGAGAGGAAACTCTGGCCTTTGCGGGTCAAGTGGTGCTGGTGCATGGTGACTCACACCAACAGCAAATCAATCAACCACTGCGTGACCCCGCGACGCAGCAAGTAGTTGCCAATTTCACACGGGTAGAAACCTTTGGCTCGCCATGGATGGGCTGGATCAAAACCACTGTGGACGCCAATGACCCCAAGGTATTTCTCTTCGAGGCGCGATCGTTCCAGGCCAAGTCCATGCCCAAGAACTAGCGAAAAGGTGGGGGTCATGGTCCCCTTCTTGGGGTCAGCGAATATTTTGCGCAGTTTCGCCAAACTCGCTCTAAACTGTCGTTGCTCGCCCTTCGGATTGAAAACTCTGATCGCTCAACTCAGGCAGTTTGCACCATGGCCACTTCAACTTCACCGACTTCACACCCTACCGCAGTGGACTCCAAGGCCCTGCCCAGTACGTTTCTAAGCGTGGCGGTGGTCAATCGGCGGGGCAAAAAGCGCAGGAATGCGCGCAAAGGTTGCAAGGCCGTCATCATTGATGACTCCGTCACGGGCGTGGCTGCGCTGCGCGAAATTCTGGTATCGGTGGGTTTTACGGTGCGCGATGCTGGCGATGCTGAAAAAGGACTTTCGCTGGTCAACGAAGAGGTGCCAGACCTGATTTTTCTGGAACTGGTATTGCCCAAGCGCAATGGGTTTAGCGCGCTGCGTGCGATTCGCAAAAACGAGGCTACGCACAATGTGCCTGTCATCATGATCACTGGAAGCGAAAACGCGGCAGAGCAGTTTTTTGCCAACCGCATTGGCGCGGATGACTTCATGAAGAAACCATTTTCCCGCTCAGAGGTCTTTGCGCGCGTTGAAGCCCTGCTGGACGCCGATCGCATTCCGCGGCGTAAAGTGGTTTTGGGGTCAAGCCCTGCGCAACCCGTCCCGAACTAGCCAACCCATTTCACCTCGCCTGGAAGGAGGGGCTCGCCCTCCTTTGCGCTGGCGCAAAAAACTGTTCCTTGCGCAGCCCTATGATCGTTTCCACGTTTACGTGCCCGTTCGCGCTGTGTGCTCGACATCCGCAAAGTCCAAACCAATGGAGTTCACATGTTATTGCTCAACCCCCGCAACCCGACCCGCAACTACCCCGACCAGCGATCGCGCGACATCATGGAAAAGACCATTGCCTTCTTCGAGAAGAAGGGTCTGACCAAGCTCAAGGAAGACTTCAACGGCGCCGTCTGGTACGCGGACTTTCTGGAATTTGCCAAGCAAGAGGGCTTGTTTGCCTCCATGATGACGCCCGCCGCGCAAGGCAAAGAGGGCGAGAACGCGGTTTGGGACAGTTGGCGCGTGTGCGGTTTTGCCGAGATTCTGGGCTTCTACGGTCTGTGTTACTGGTACACCTACCAGGTCTCGGTACTGGGCATTGGCCCCATCTGGATGAGCGGGAATGAGAAGGCCAAGGCCAAGGCCAAACGCCTGCTTGACGAGGGCAACATCTTCGCCTTCGGCTTGTCCGAAAAGGAACATGGTGCCGACATCTATTCCTCCGACATGATCGTCACCAAGCTGGCCGATGGCACCTACAGCGCAACCGGCGGCAAGTACTACATTGGCAATGCCAACAAGGCGGCCATGGTGTCGACCTTCGGCAAGATGGCCGATACCGGCGCCTACATTTTCTTCGCCGCAGACTCGCAGCACCCCCAGTACCAGCTTATCAAGAACACGGTGTACAGCCAGAACTACGTGGCCGAGTACCGCCTGCAGGACTATCCCTTCACCGAAGACGACGTACTGCACCATGGGGACGATGCCTGGAACGCCGCGCTCAACACCGTCAACGTGGGCAAGTACAACCTGGGGTGGGCCCGCATTGGCATCTGCACCCACGCGTTTTACGAGGCCATAGACCACGCGGCCAATCGCCACTTGTACGGCAAAACTGTGACCGACTTCCCCCATGTGAAACAGCTGTTTACCGATGCCTATGTGCGCCTGGTGTCCATGAAACTGTTTGCTCTGCGTGCGGCCGACTACATGAAGAGCGCGTCAAGCGAAGACCGTCGCTACCTGCTGTTCAACCCCATGGTGAAGATGAAGGTCACTACGCAGGGCGAAGAGGTGATCAACCTGCTATGGGACGTGATTGCCGCCAAGGGCTTCGAGAAGGAGCCGTACTTCGCCATGGCCGCGCAGGACATCCGTTGCCTGCCCAAACTGGAGGGCACCGTGCACGTGAACATGGCGCTGATCATCAAGTTCATGCCCAACTACTTCTTCTTCCCTGCGGAGTACGCACCGGTGCCCCGCCGTGACGAAGGCAGCGATGACGCCTTCCTGTTCAACCAGGGTCCCACCAAGGGCTTGGGCAAGATCAAGTTCCACGACTACCGTATCGCCTATGACAGCTACGACCTGCCCAACCTGAGCGTGTTCAAGGAACAGATCAAGCTGTTCCGCGAGATGATGATGAAGGCGCCACCCTCAGCCGAGCAGGCCAAGGACATTGACTTTTTGCTAACCGCAGGCGAGATGTTCACGCTGGTGGTCTACGGCCAACTGATCCTGGAGAACTCCAAGATCTACGACGTGGACACCCAGGTCCTGGACCAGATCTTTGACGTCATGGTGCGCGACTTCTCCAAATTTGCCCTGCAGCTGTATGCCAAGCCCAGCAGCAACCCTGCACAGATGGAGCAGTGCATGAAGATGATCAGGAAGTCGGTGGTGGACGACGCGCGCTACACCAGCGTGTGGGAGTCGCATGTGCTGAAAATGAAAGACCAGTACAGCATGCCGAAGTAGGAAGGAAACTGGGCATCACATTATCAACCTCTGCCTTGGTGCGCCGCTCTGGCTGGGGGTTGCAGGCGGTGCGCGTCGATGTCCAGGGCGAGCGCGTCGGCAAAGTATCGGGTGCTGCTTAACTGCATGGCAGGTATTCGCAGGCGGCTTCAGCCAGCGGGGCGTGCCTTGGGTTCAGTGTTCCATATCAATTTGGCATATTGCGCAATGGTGCGGTCCGATGAAAATTGACCCATGCCAGCCACGTTCAAAATCGCCTTGTGTGTCCACGATTGCGGCTCCTTGTAGAGCTGACCCACTTGATCCTGGCAGGCCACGTACGAGGCATAGTCTCCCAACAGGCGATAGTGATCGCCATGGTAGGTCAGTACTTCAAAAATCGACTTGAAACGATCGCGCTCCTCCGGCGAGAAATAGCCGTCTCGCAGCATGTCCAGGGTTTGCCTGAGCTCCGCATTGTTGTCGTAATAGTGCCAAGGGTTGTAGCCACCGGCATAGGTCTGGGCTACTTCGTCGGTGGTAAGGCCGAAAATGAAAATGTTGTCCGCCCCTACCTCGTCGCGGATCTCCACGTTGGCACCATCCAGCGTCCCAATGGTCAGCGCACCGTTGAGCGCCAGCTTCATGTTGCCAGTACCGGACGCCTCGGTGCCCGCGGTGGAAATTTGCTCCGACAGGTCGGCTGCCGGAATGATGGTTTCTGCCAGCGACACGTTGTAGTTGGGAAGAAAGACCACCTTGAGCCGCTCGCCCACCACGGCGTCGTTGTTCACAATGTCGGCCACGTCGTTAATCAGCCGGATGATGAGCTTGGCCATGCGGTAGCCCGGTGCCGCCTTGCCGGCAAAAATCACCGTGCGCGGCGGTGCATCGCAGCCCCCGGCGCGAATGCGGTTGTACAGCGTGATGACGTGCAGCACATTGAGCAGTTGACGCTTGTATTCGTGGATGCGTTTGATCTGCACATCAAACAGCGAGTCCGGGTCGACCCGAATCGACAGACGGCCTTGGATCAACTGCGCCAGGCGGGCCTTGTTGTCGCGCTTGACATGCACAAACGCGGCCTGAAATTCGGGGTCGGATGCCAGCGGCGTGAGCTGGCGCAACTGGTCCAGGTTTTTAATCCAGCCGTTGCCAATGCGGCTGGTAATCACCCGGGCCAGCGCCGGGTTGGCCTGGTTGAGCCAGCGCCGGGGCGTGACACCGTTGGTCATGTTGACAATCTTGTCCGGCCACAGTCGGTGAAAGTCGGCAAAGATGGTTTCTTTCATCAGGCGGGTGTGAATGGCGGCAACACCATTCACCTTGTGGCTGCCCACAATGGCCAGGTGGGCCATGCGTATGCGTTTGCCATGGGACTCGTCGATCAAGGACATGCGTTGCCACAGCGCCGGGGCGCCGGGGTGGTGGTGCATCACCTCTTTCATGAAGCGGTGGTTAATCTCAAAGATGATTTGCAGGTGGCGTGGCAGCACGCGCTGGAACAGCGGCACAGACCACGTTTCCAGTGCCTCCGGCATCAGTGTGTGGTTGGTGTAAGCAAAAGTGCGGGTGGTGATGTCCCACGCACGGGGCCAGTCCATGTGGTGCAGGTCGGTCAGAATGCGCATCAGCTCGGCAACGGCAACGGAGGGGTGGGTGTCGTTGAGTTGCACGGCAACCCGATCGGGGAGCTGGTCCAACGGCAAGCCGGACTTGGCAAAGCGGTACAGCATGTCTTGTAACGACGCGCACACAAAAAAGTACTGCTGCTTGAGCCGCAACTCGCGGCCCATCTCGGTCGTGTCGTTGGGGTAGAGCACCTTGGACAGGTTTTCGGACTCGTTTTTGTCCTCCACCGCGCGGATGTAATCGCCCTCATTGAAATAGGTCAAATCGAAATCGCGGCTGGCCTTGGCGGCCCACAGACGCATGTTGTTCACCGTGCCGGTATCAAAGCCGGGGATGGGGTAGTCGTAGGCCATGGCCATCACGTCGTCGGTGTCCACCCACTGGTGCCGCTGGTTGCCATGCTCATCGGCATAGTCCATGACACGGCCATGAAACTTGACCTGGTACAGCACCTCGGGGCGCGGAAACTCCCAGGGGTTGCCATAGCGCAGCCAGTTGTCGGGGTGTTCGATCTGTTGACCGTTTTCGATGCCCTGGTGGAACATGCCGTATTCGTAGCGAATGCCGTAACCGTAGCCCGCTACGCCCATGGTCGCCATGGAGTCCAGAAAACACGCCGCCAGCCGTCCCAAGCCACCATTGCCCAAGGCTGCATCGGGCTCCACCTCACGCAGATTTTCGGGCTTCAATCCCATCTCTGCCAGCGCGACCAGTGCGTCGTGAAATTCCTTCTCGGCGCAGATGTTGAGCATGCTGTTGGTCATGGTGCGCCCCATGAGGAATTCGAGCGAGAGGTAATACACGCGCTTTCGGTCGTCCTGGTAGTAGCTGCGCATGGTGGCCATCCAGCGCTCGATCATGCGTTCGCGCACCACGGCGGCGGCGGCATAAAACCAGTCGCGGTCGGTAGCGGTAATCGGGTCTTTGCCCACCGTAAACACCAAATGCTGGTAGAGCGAGCGCCGGATGGATTCCGCGTCCAGTGTGGGGTGATCGAGTTCGGGTAAGTCTGCGGGCTTCTTCATGGAACGCTCCTTCGGTGGAAGTTCAAAGAGGTCGGAAAACACCATGCATAACGCAAGCACACCGGGCATGATAGCGACAACCTTGAAGATATATACACTTTGCCGAGTCCATAGAAAGGCGCGCAATGCGCTTGGGCAAACAGGTACTGGACACCATGCACGGCGCACCCCGGCAGTCGGCAGCAGGGGATGCCAGGCGCCGTGGCGGGCAAGTCAGGCTGGCAGGCTGGGCGAATCAAATCTCCTGCGCGCGGGGCAGCGCATTGCCGGGGTGGCACTGCCCACTGCTTTGGTGTTCAAAGGCGGCGCAGCCGGTGGAAACTGGATTGCTGTGCTGGCGGTCGAATCGCTCTTTGCTATAAATAAAGTAGCGTCTTGCGTCTATTTCATGAGGGCTGGAGTCCTACTCTGCATGTAGGCTGTCGGCACACCGACGGTGCCATTGACGGCGCGCCGAACGGCGGTTACAAGGTTAGCTGGTTTCACAACACTTCCGAAAGGACGCGCCATGCACCATGCAACGAATGTTCTGCGATGCTGTCTCGGAACCACGGGCCTGCTGATTTTGGCGCTGCTCCAGGCGGGCGCTGCGCACGCGCAAACGCTGACCCTTGGCGCGCGCAGCGGCGCAACGGTGAGACCCCTGCTGGGCGTCAATGTTGGCCCCGGGCCGCAGGGTGACAGCGGCAACGTGGACCTGACGGCGGCCTACCAGTTGCGGGGTGTGAACCTGGTGCGCAACCACGATTACTACGGCCCGCTGGACATGGCAACCCTGTACCCGGACCGCAGCAAAGACCCATTGCTGCAAAGCTCGTACAACTTCAGCGGCGTGCTCGACGCGCGGTATGCGCGCTCGAGTGACTCGGTCTTTTCCGCCATTGTGGGGGGTGGCTTTGAGCCGTATTTTCGCCTGGGCGACTCGTACAACAACGTCAGAGTGCCCGACGCTGCGCAGCGCGCCAATTGGGTCAACGCTGCCGTGCAGGTGCTCAAGCACTACCGTTTGGCGCAATGGGACGGCTTCAACTCCAGCTTTCGGTTTGTCGAAATAGGCAATGAGCCCAATAACCGCCAGTTCTGGCCGTTGCCGCTGACGACTACCGACTTCAACCAGTTGTATGACGAAACGGCAAAGGCCTTGCGGAGCGCCTTTCCGACCCTGAGAATTGGCGGGCCGGGTTGGGGCGCGGGCGGCTGTACATCGGCCGAACCGCAGGCTTTTGTGCGCGCTTGGCTGGACTATGTAAAGACGTCAGGTTCACCACTGGATTTCTTGTCGTTTCATGTGTACAGCTCCAACCCCGACGCGTATCTGGCCTGTGCCCAGTTCTACCGCACCGAGCTTGACAAGCGGGGTATGACAACTGTTGATCTTCACATCAGCGAATGGAATACCCAAGACGGTGCCGCTGGCTCGGCCGCCAGCCAGTTGCGCTACAACGCGCAGGGTGCGGCGAGTCTTAGCGCAGGTTGGATCAAGTTGCAGGGTGCTGGTGTGGCGCAATCCACGTTTTACCGTGGCACTGACCCCGCAGCCAACGTGCCCGAGTTCTTTGGCATGTTTAACGGTGACGGGCGCAGCAAGAAAATTGCTGAAGCCTTTTCGCTGTGGCGCGACTTCACCGCCTACCCACTGGTCGTTCAAACGACCGGTACTCTGGGAGGCAGCACCCTGATGGCGGCGGAAAACGTCGGCGGCGCCCGCGCCGTTCTGGCGGCCAACCCGGGTGCTACCGGCCTGACCAGCAGCATCAGTTTTTCCGATGGTAAAACCTTGGCGGACTACCAGGCAAGCGTAGCCACGGTGAGCGACACGATGACCGGCGAGTCGCTCAGCACGCTGGCGGGTTCGCAGTTCAGCATTCCGGCCAAGTCGACCGTTCTGCTGCGCCTGACGCCACGCGAGCAGGTGTTTGCGGCCACCGGCCAGGCAACGGTTGCGGGGCGCGCCACCACACTGGGGCTGAGTGCCACGCTGTCGGCTGGCGATGTAGGCAAACCAGGCGCTATCTACGTCATTGCCCTGGTTGGCGGCAATTGGTTCTCGTACAACGGCTTTGCCTGGCAGCGCTGGACATCTGGCGACGTGGTGCCAGCCTTTACGGGTAACTTGCCACCCGCTTATGCAGTCACCCCCATCGCCGGCGTGGACCTGACCGGCCTGTCTGGCACGTCAATCTACCTGGCATACGGAACCAGCTTTTCCGAGATGTTGACCAGTGCCCGTTTTAAGGAGGTTTACCGCGTGCCCTGAGCCGGATCCATCAGGACTCACGACTTTTTGTCGCCTTGTAGCACGGCAGGCGGCAGGCGGCATCGATTCACTCATGGCACGCTGGTCCAGGCCGCCCCGGGCCCAGCGACGCAAGCGGTGCAGATCCAGGCTGCACGGGCCAGGCCTACCTCAGCGCGACTTCTTGATCGGCCACCTCCCCCCGGGGCTTGTTGCGCTTTTCGGCATCGAGAGCCCGGGGCTCACCGGTTCGCTTGCAATTGCCGATCATCAAAAGCGTTCCGGCCACCAAAACCAGAATCCCCACCACCAACTGGAACGGCCGCAGGTTGCTGCCGTCGGGCATCACCATTACTGGAATGACCAGGAGCCAGGCGTTGGTCGCTGTGTGCAGCACCAGCACCGGCAGCACGCTGCCAAGGGTCTGGTTGTACAGCCATGCGAACACGACCGCCGATGCCATCGCGCTGATGGCAAATAGTCCGAACGGCAAGTGACTCTGCACGGTGCCACTGCCATAGAAAAGCGGAAGGTGCCATGTTACCCAGGCGACACCCAAACCCAGGCTGGCTGCGCGCCACCCCCAGCGCGACTGCATGACCGGCAAGGCATAACCACGCCAGCCAAACTCTTCGCCTAGCGGCCCTCCGATAAAAAAAACCAGCACGAAATTCAGCGCTACCAACAACAAGTGCCCCCGGGCTGGAGAGTGCGGGAGTGTTCCGCCCATTGCCACGTGAATGACCGCAGCCAACCCCATTAGCAGGGCAGGCGCAACGAAAGCCAGAAGCATGCGCAACCACCCGACGCGCCATTGCAGGCATCGCGCCAACCAGCGGCGCAGACCGTGACTTCCCTCGCCGTGCGCCACTACGACGACGGCCGCAATACCGGGTCCGAATCCGCCAAGCACTTGCAACGCGCTTGCGGTGGGTGGGGACGCGTCCCGGACCAGCACCGCACCCAACCAGCAAACCCATGACCAGCCAAATGCCAGTACGAAGAACCACATCACAGAGGAAGTATCGGCCGGGCCCGCGGGGCAAGCGGCCCCCTGCTTGGCAGTCATGGCGGATCGCCCTGGCAATTCAAGGAAGGTCGGACAAGCGCAGCCAGATTTCATTGCGGCGCATGAACCAGGGCGTGAAGGGTGCGTTGTACCTGGAATAAACGGCCTCTCCGGTCGCAGCCAGATTGGCTGCGCCGAGCGCAGAACGCAACTTGGCCAGATGACTGTTGTAGTTGGAATCCGACCAGAATCCGGAATACCGGATCACCGCCACATGGCTGGATGGAACCACGCGCAGGGCAATGCGCGCATCCTGCGGCTCGGGCGCAGTGGAGAGTGTGACATCTTTGGGCAAAACGAACTGGACCAGAAAACCGTCAGCCACCGCAGTTTGCGTGACGGGTGCCGTCATGTCGAGCTTGACGGGTACGGCGGCCTGTGTCACCGGCGCGGTCATCGCAAATTTGCGCGCTCCCTTGTTCTTGCCGAAGATGTAGCCCGCCAGGATGGGGAACGCCCGGTTGCCCGCTTCGCTGGCCGGACCGGGCACCACGACCTCGGCAACCAGGTATGCAGCGTATTCGCGTATCTCAATGCCATTTTCCAGTGCACGGATTACTTTGAAATCAGGCTCTTCTGTGGCGAAGCTTGGCATGGTAAAGGTGAACAGAATGAGGCTGAATAGAACGGTAAACCAGACCGTGGCGGCAGTTTCTTTGGCCCTTGCCGGCAGGTCCTGTTGCCGAAACCCATCCAGATTCACCATATTCGCATATCCGGGACATTGATGGAGCTTCAGTGTGGGCTTTCCTGACCGGATGGTCTGCGTGCTGGCGAACATTTATTGCATGGGGTCGACGAAAAGCCCACAGTGCAGTTCAAAGTTTGAGTTCCCATGTCTCACCCACCTGTGGCGAGCCATAACCTTTGTGCGGTTCACTGTGCGTGAGGGCGAAGCCGCGTTTGGCGTAAATGGCACGTGCAGCCGTGAGGCACTGGTTGGTCCACAACACCAATTTCCGGTAACCTTTTGCCCGCGCAAAGGCAATCGCTTCGTCGGTAAGGCGTCCGCCCAAGCCAAGTCCGCGTGCGTGCGGTGTCAGGATCAGCAGTCGCAGCTGGGCGACGGTTTTGGATTTGCGCACCACAAACACCGAGCCGGCTCTCTGGCCATTGACCTCGGCGATCCAGGCGCGCTCCCAATCGGGTTGCAGGTCCCGCCGGTATTTTGCGATGACGTCCGCCACCATGTCCTCGAACGACTGGTTCCAGTCGTATTCGCGGGCGTAAATCTGGCCATGCTGCTGCACCACCCAGTCCAGGTCGCCCGGATGCGGCTCACGCAGCAAGATGGCTGGTCCTGTCGCTGCCACTGCCGCTTCGCTGGTTTCCACTGGGCCTGGCTGCAGCCCGTGGCGACGACGGGCCTGGGCGCAGGCATCGCTGCCTTCCTCAAACTCGCGGCAGGGTGAGGGGCGCCATTCGTATATCGCGCAGCCAACGTTCTGCCCCAGCTTCCCCGTCAGCGCTGCGCATCGGGCCGGTACGTGGTCGGTCCCACGCATGCGGGATGTGCTGTCGGTTACATCGACCGCCAGGCCACTCGGCACAGGACCATTGTGGGTGTCGAGTTCGCTGGTGGAGAAGTCCACGCGAAAGCAAGCGCAGCAGGCGCCGCAACTGGTGCAAACGGTCATAAGCGTTGTGTATCGTCAGGTGGCAGCACCCGGCCTAACCTCCAGCGCAAGACTGCCAACGGCCAAAAAATCCCGGCAGCATCAGCGCGCCAGCCCCATTGACGGCATCGGAAGTGGCGGTAACGAGCGGTGTCAGTCATGCGCCCAGCCTTGCTCACCATACTCCCATCGCCATGGCATTCCTGTCGGTCCCAGCGACGCCTTCACAATGTCCGGGAACAGGGGTTCTGCCCTGACATCATTGGACAAAATCACCACGCAGCGCTTGCCGGCCTCCAGGCATAGCCAGGTATTTCCCGTCGAATCGTTGTGCCCCCCCTTCTGAAATCCGGGACCTTGCGGACCTGTAAAAGTAACGACGCCCAGGCCGGCGGCCAAGCCCGGATGGCGCTTATGTGCAGGAGCTTCCGGTTGCAGCGAGGGGAACTGCGATGCACTGGTGATCGTCAACTGTCCGCGTGTGAGTTCAGAACGGGATGCCTGGCTCAATCCTTCGCCGCGTATAAAGGCTGCCGCAAACTTGGCAAAATCCGCAATGGTGGTGTCCATGGAGCCCGCAGCACGGGTCTTGCTGCGCTCATCGTGAGGAACCGGTATTCCAGACTCTGTCCAACCGTCGGCCAGGTTGCGGGCAAAGTCAGAGCGCCACATCATGCTCGTGTTGGCCATGCCAAAACGGTCAAAGACGCGGTGCTGCATCTCCTTTCCCAGGTCCAGTCCCAACCCCTTTTCGATGACGAACTGCAACAGGATCAGTCCATCGCCAGAGTAAGCGTAGCGGCTGCCCGGCTCGAAGTGAAACTTGAGCTTGCCATCGGGCTCCAGGAAGCCGAAGTTCGAAAAACCGGCACTGTGGGTGAGCAAAATGCGCGGCGTCAGCTTGCGCCAGCGCTCATCACC
>CAZMXB010000001.1:0-19132 GCA_964569855.1 uncultured Rhodoferax sp. | reverse complement strand
TCAATGGTGGCTATCGCCAAGCCTTGTGTATGGGTTCGCGAGAGGCCTGCTTGTACAAGTGCATCGATGGCCGATGGAGGGAGATCGCTCGCCAATGCGGGCAAGGTAGAAAAGGCGACGCAGACAGCGATGACGAAGTTGTGCATACCGGTTCTCTGAAAGCGGATGAAGTTCATCCATGCTGGATGGGACCACCTTATTTTGCATGGAGAGCGGCAACGTTATCCAAGCTGAGCCACAAGGCCATCATGGACCACGCACCCATGGAAAAGCACATACCCGTTCAGGCTGGAGTGTGAGCCGTGGAGGAAAGCGATTGCGCCAATGTGCAGTGCCCAACTTGTCCACCTGTGCTGCAGAAGAAAGTGCAGTCGCGTCGGGACCGATAACACCCGCCGGCGCACTGGCGGACGCGGAAAAAACGTGGTCCGTGTATTGCATTCTCCACCATGCGCAGTGTGCTGCACGTGGGTGATGCAAGCCGAGCCTTTGCAGAAGCCGGGTGCCGGATGCTTCTGGATTTATATCCGGCCGTGTACATTCCCTGGTGCGAGCAGGAAACCAAATCACTCCTGAATTGATAGCTTACGGCGCTTATTGCACGAGGGCTGGAGCCAAAATATACCCAAGAACTCCCTTCGCTGCATATCCCGCAGGCTCTGTACTGAAGAAGTCTGGCCCGCTACCCACGCAGCACGTCAAGCCACGCGCGCTGCTCCGCCGAAAGAACCTCGTCCGGCGTCATCATCGCCGTGGACAGTGCCGTGCGGATCCCGGGCTCCGGGCTGGGCAGTGGCCCGGCAAGTAGGGTGTCGAGCAGTTTGGCGGCCTTTGCAAGGGTCTTTCCGTAGAGGGCAAAAATGCCGGACACGCTGACATGCTGGGCCGGATCATCCAGCCAGCAATCGTAGTCCGTGACCAGGCCCACCGTGGCATACGCCATCTGGGCTTCGCGCGCCAGAAAGGCTTCCGGCACATTGGTCATGCCAACCAGATGGCAGCCGGCCTGGCGCAGGAAATGGCTCTCCGCCTGGGTGCCCAGGCGTGGCCCTTCAACGCAGGCATAAGTCAGCCCCCGGTGCACCGCGCAACCGGCAGCCTGACCAGCCGCCACCGCCGCGTCTACCAGCGCCGCGCTCACCGGCTTGGCGGTAGACACATGTGCCGCCACGCCATGGCCGAAGAAGCTGCGTTCGCGCTGGCCACGAGTCCAGTCAAAGTATTGCTCGGGCATGGCCAGATCACCGGGCTTGACCTCCAGCGCCAGGCTGCCCACGGCGGAGAATCCCAACAGCATCCGCGCGCCGGCACGTTTGAGCGCAAACACATTGGCGCGGTAGTTCACCTCATGCGGCAGCAGGCGATGCCCGGCACCATGGCGGGCCAAAAACAGTACCTCCTTGTCGTACAGCCGCCCTTGCAGGATGTCACCCGACGGCGTGCCAAACGGTGTATCACCACTGATGCGCTGGTCGATGACCAGACCGGGAAGATCGTAGAGGCCGGTGCCTCCGATGATGGCGAGCATGGTGCAATTCTCCAAATGAATGAAATGGTAGGTCAGTCGCTTGCGCTGCCAATGGCAAAACGGCGGATAAATTTGCGATCAATGTAGTCTTTCCAGCGCCAGACCCAACGTCCTTCGGCACCCAAGACGCCTCGCGAGGCGATAGCCCGGCCGGTGCCGGTAGCCAGCAGCGCCAAAAACCGGTGTTGGGGGTGAAACGGTCGGCCCAGCCCTGACCCGCCCGCGCCCAGTGCCGCGCGCAGGTTGTGTATGAGCACCGGCCCCATGCGCACCGCAAAGACACCGGCCTTGGGCAAGGGGTTGGCCCATTCACAGCAATCGCCCACCGCAAACACCTGTGGGTGCGAGACGGAGCGAAGTTGTTCGTCGATTCGAATGAATCCGTTTGAACTGACCACCAGAGCGCCACGGCGGGCCGGGTCCGTCTGCCAGGCGTGGGCCTGGGCACCTGTAGCCCAAAGAACCAGATCAGTCGTTGCTGCTGCACGCTCATGCCAATCCGCACCGAGTTGCACCTGAATACCGGCCTGCGCCAGGGCGGACGCGGCGGCGCGCCGGGCCATGGCAGAGACACCCGGCAGCAAAGTAGTGCCACGCGTGACCAGGCGGCCGTGCACAGGGCGTTGTGGCTGCAGGGTGCGCAAGCGCTGCACAACGGCCAGCAGCGACTCAAAGCCCGCCGCGCCGCCGCCCACCGCCGTCACCGTGAAATCACGGTCCGACGGACTCGACTGCCAGCGCTGCAGCAGCGATTCGTAACCACTGCGCAATTCGGACAGCGGGCGCAAGGCCAGCACCTCGGTACTAACCATGCTGGGCGGCTGCAAGGTAGAACCCACATTGAGGGATAGGATGTCGTAGCCCACCTGCTGCCCCGTGTTGAGCAGCACGCTGCGCTGTTGCGTGTCGAGCGAATCCAGTTCACCCTGCATCCAGCGTGCACCCGCCGCCGCACACAGCCTGGAGAAATCGATCACGATGTCGTCAAAGTTGTAGAGACCCGCGAGCCAGCCCGGCACCATGCCCGAATAGGGCGCCAGGTGATGCGGCGACACCACCGTCACCTCGACACCGGAAATGGGTGACTGGGCCAGATCCAACAGCACCTGCGCATGGGCGTGGCCGGCACCCACCAGCAGCAAACGTTTCATGCCAACCAACCTTCTGGCACATGCACCAAGTCCGCCGGTTCGTCAATATCGGCTACGGGTGCCAGCTCGGTCCACGCCATCTGCGCCGCGCGCAAGTGCACACGCGTTGCCTGCATGACCTGCGGGGTGCTCCACGGCATCTCGCTGAAAAGCGCAGCATGCGCACCTGTCAAACCGACCAACACGTAGCCACCATCCAGCGCAGGTACAAATACCGCGTCACAGGTATCCAAAGCGGCGGCGGCCTCCCGTAGCACAGCCGGACTGAGCGCCGGAACATCCGTGCCCACCAGCAATACGCGGGCGTGGTCCGCCAGTACACGCGACAAGGCACGGTGCATGCGCTCCCCCAGATCACCCTGCCCTTGTACCGTCAGCACAAGCGGGTAGCTGGCCGCCAACCGACGGAACGCCGCATGGCGACTGTCGGGCGTGGAGCACAGTTCGCAGTAGTCAAAGCCCGCCTCCACACCCATGCGGACAGCGTGATCCAACAACCGCTCCGCGAGCAACGCGGCCCCCTGCGCGCCCAGAGCAGGAATGAGCCGGGTCTTGGCCAAACCGGCCACGGGGGCCTTGGCAAAGATGATCAGTGCGGTGGTGCGGTTGATACTCACCGATACGCCTCCGCCAAAGCCGCAGCAGGCTCGCCACGCCAATACTGCCAGCGCAAGCGCCACATCAGAAAAATGGTTCTCCAGACGCCCCGGCTCTCCCAGCGGCGACCCGATGTAATGACCTTTTCCCGCAGACAGACTGGCCAGGAAACGGCGCGCAGCCGGCGTGATATTTCCACATCTTCCATCAGCGGTTGGTCCGGAAAGCCACCGACAGCGTCGAACAGCGCGCGGCGCATGAAGATGGCCTGATCACCGGTGGCAATGCCCGTCCAGCGCGAACGCAGATTCATCAGAGTGGCCACCACGGGCAGCATTCGCGGCGCACCGTCGATCCGGACATTGAACCGCCCCCACCCTGCATTGACGCGCAGCGCCTGCAAGACCATTTCGTCCGCACCCGGCGGCAACTGGGTATCGGCGTGCAGAAACAGCAGAACGTCGCCAGTCGCCCGCGCTGCGCCCGCATTCATCTGTCGCGCACGTCCGCCTGGGAACGTGTGTACCGAGTCGGCCCAGGGAGTGGCCAGGGTAAGGGTGCCGTCGCTGCTTCCACCATCGACCACGATGACTTCGGTACCACGCTCGCGCATTGGTGCCAGTGCAACCAGGGTTGCCACGATGCCAGCCGCTTCATTGAGGACCGGCATGACGATAGACAGCCTGGGCTTGCGCGCGGTGGCAGTCACCTGCGCTCCCAGGCATGAAAGCGCTGCGCCCAGCGCAACAAAGTTTGCGGCGCATGCGCACGCTTCCACTCTCCGGCAGCGTATTTGTTGGCCTCGGCCAGGGTGGGATAGGTGTGGATCGTGCCCAGTATCTTGTTCAGCCCCAGCCCGTGTTTCATGGCCAACACATACTCGGCCAGCAGGTCGCCGGCGTGTTCACCCACGATGGTGACGCCCAAGATTTTGTCCTTGCCTGGAACCGTCAGCACCTTCACAAAACCATGCGCGGTGCCGTCCGCGATGGCGCGGTCCAGATCATAGATGCCGTAGCGGGTGACTTCATGGGGCACGCCCTGCTCGATCGCTTCCGTCTCGGAGAGTCCAACGCGCGCCACCTCGGGGTCGGTAAACGTCGCCCAGGGAATCACCGAGTAGTCCACAGTGAACTTCTTGACACGTCCAAACAACGCATTCACCGCGGCATACCAGGCCTGGTGCGCCGCAGTGTGGGTGAACTGGAAAGGTCCAGCCACATCACCCACGGCGTATATATTGGGGTACAGCGTCTGCAGATAACCATTGGTCTCAATCGTTTTGCGCGGCGTCAGCGGAATACCCAGTTCCTCCAGGCCATAACCCGATATCCGCGCGCTGCGTCCCACGGCGCACAACAAGGCATCAAAGACGATCGCCTTCTCGACATCGCCACATCGCACGATCAATCGTTTTTCACCATCCACCACTTCAGCACGCACGGCCTGGTGGCCGGTCAGCACATCGACGCCATCGGCGCGCAGCGACGCGCTGACCAGTTCCGACACTTCAGGGTCTTCACGCACCAGAATACGCTCAACCATCTCGACTTGCGTGGTGATCGCGCCAAGCCGGGCAAAACTCTGGGCCAGCTCACTCCCTATGGGGCCGCCGCCCAGTACCACTAGGCGCCGGGGCAACTCGGTCAGTCCCCACACGGTGTCACTGGTCAGGTAACCGGTCTCGTCGATACCGGGAATGGGTGGAACGAAGGGGCTGGCACCCGCAGCGATGACGATATTGCGCGTGGTCAGGGTTTGCAGGCTGCCGTCACTGCGGGTGATTTCCACGCTCCAGGGTCCGCTGATGCGGGCATGCCCCTGCACCACATCAACACCCAGGCTGGTATAGCGCTCCACCGAGTCGTGCGGCGCAATGTCGGCAATGACCCGGTGCACGCGTCGCATCACGGCGGCAAAATCGACCGCTCCCTGCGTGCCCGTGAACCCCAACTCTGCGGCCTTGTGCAGTTGCTTGGCCATCTTGGCCGAGCGGATCAGGGCCTTGCTGGGCACACAGCCAAAATTCAGGCAGTCGCCACCCATCTTGTGGCCTTCCACCAGGGTGACACTGGCCTTGACCGCCGACGCAATATAGGCCGACACCAGTCCGCCCGCACCACCGCCAATCACGATCAGGTTGCGGTCAAATTCTCGGGGTTTGGGCCACCGGGCGTACAGCTTGCGCTCTTGGTACCAGCCCACACCGGACTTTGCCAACAGCGGAAATATTCCCAGCAATACAAAGCTGCCCAGCAGCGCCGGTGAAAGAATGTCGGCGGCTGACTGTATTGCCGCGAGCTGGGTGCCGGCGTTCACATACACCGCAGTTCCGGCCAACATGCCAATCTGGCTGGTGGCATAAAACCGCGACGCCTTCATGGGCGTCAGACCCATCAGCAAATTGATCAACCAAAACGGAAACACTGGCACCAGGCGCAGGGTCAGCAGGTAAACCACTCCGTCCTTGCGAACGCCCTCATTGATAGGCGCAAGTGACTTGCCAAAACGCGACTGGATAGCGTCGCGCAACAGGTAGCGGGCTGACAGAAAGGCCAGCAGCGCACCCAGGCTGGACGCAAACGACACCACCAAAAGGCCAACCCACAAGCCAAACAGCGCGCCAGCGGCCAGCGTCAATACCAGGGCACCCGGGATGGAGAGCGCAGTGGCCGCCACGTAGCTCGCAAAGAACAGGCCCAGCGTCAGTAACGGCTGATTTTGATAAGCCAGCGTCAACGCCTCGCGGCTGGCCTTGAGGGAATCCAGTGTCAGCAGGCGCCCCAGACCAAAATGCTGGTACAGCGCTATGGCGAACACCGCCACGACGCCAATTGCAAGCCACAGCGTGACCCTGGAAACCTTGGTCATCCAGCCACGCCTTCGGCCAGCGCGACAGTGGCGACAGATTCCAGCGCACCGCCACAGCTGCTGCCCTGACCCGCAGTGCAGCCATAACAGTGGTCGGCGATGTGGATGCGCGCACCAACGGGATCGTGCTCGAGCAAATCCTTCAGGTGCGGCCGCGCACGCGCCTCAACGTGGGCCCTGAGACCCAGCATCTGGTTGAAATCGCAGTCATACAAGTCGCCCTGCCAGTCCACACTGACCAGACTGCGGCACATCACCGTCTCCAGATTGTCCGCACGGTAAGCCCCGCGCAGCAGCTGCATGTAGCTGTCAAAGTTGCCTTTGCTGACCAGCGTGCTGCCAAAGCGCTGGACCGGCATATTGGTCAAGGCGAACAAGTGATTGAAGCGGATGCCGAAGTGCACCAGCAGCTCACGCTTGTAATCTTCTTCGAGCGGCCCCTGCGGCGGCGGCAGGGAAGCCCCCTGGGGGTTGTAAACCAGGTTGAGAACCAGCCCCGTGCCGTCCATGCCGTAGCCCAGCGCGTTGAGTTGTTTCAGCCCGGCAATGCTGCGCTCAAACACGCCATCACCACGTTGGCGGTCGACGTTGGCACTCGAGTAACAGGGCAGCGAGGCGGTCACCTCCACGCCCTGCTCCGCCAGAAATTCCGCCAGACCGTCTTGCCCTGGCTCCGACAAAATGGTCAGGTTGCAGCGGTCTATGACCCGCACCCCCATCGCCCGGGCCCGGGTGACCAGGTCACGAAAGTGCACATTGAGCTCCGGCGCGCCGCCGGTCAGATCCAGCGTTGCGATCTTTCTGTGGCGCAGCACCTGCAGGACCAGATCCACGGTATCCGCATCCATCATTTCGGTGCGCGTCGGTCCGGCATTCACGTGGCAGTGCAGGCAACTCTGGTTGCACTTGTAGCCCAGATTGACCTGCAAAGTATCCAGCCGGTCGCGGCGCATGGCGGGGAAATCAGTGGCAATCAGCAGGGGAAGTGTGGGTCGCATAGATGACGGGTCCTCAGGAAAATGGTACCAGCGTCCTGTCTTTGGCTGGCAAATCGCCCAAGGTTACAACGTACTGAAGAAACATGTGGGACTCCCGCACTCAACCCTTTGGGCGGTATGACTTGAAGGCAAGATTCGGATAGTCCGGATTTCAGGAGATGCCGTATTTCAGGGTGCGCTTACCAAAGATGACAGCGCAGCAAGGCCAATCAGTGACTGGGCTTTCCAGGCAACCCGATAAATACGCGTGGCCATTCCATGGGACATTCGATCCAATTGCTTGCGCTCCCCCGACAGCCGTGATGCCAGTAGTGGATCACGCGTTCCAGCCGCAAGCACACACTTGTTGATGACCCATGCAAACGGCTCAATGTGTGTCCGGCGCAGGTCCTCTTGAAGCGCCTGGGCTTGCGACATCGGTGTGGTCTCAGGTAACGTGACCAAAACGATCTTGGTGTATGCCGGGTCCTGCAACCGCATCAGTGGTGTGACCATGCGCCCGGCGCAATGCCCTTCAAACTCCCGCACCATCTGGCGGTGGTAGGCACCGGTGGCATCCATCAGCAACAGCGAATGGCCGGTGGGTGCCGTGTCCAGCACCACAAATGCACTGCGTGCCTCACCCACAATCCTGGAGAACGCATGGAACACTGCAACCTCTTGCGTGCAGGGCGAGCGCAGATCCTCCAGCATCAGTTCCTTTTCTGACTGACTCAGACCAGCGCCCTTGGTCGCCATGATCTTGTCCACGTAGCGCTGGGTCTCTGCAACAGGGTCTATGCGGTACACCCGCAAACCTTCAACGGCACCATCCAGCGTCACGGACAAGTGGGCGGCGGGATCGGTGGTGCTCAAGTGCACGGTCTTAACAGGACCCGCTTGCCCGGGTCGGCCAGTTGCAGCGCCACCGCAGTGGACAGCGAAGTTTTACCGACGCCGCCCCTGCCGGTAAAGAACAGGTGGCGAGTGGGGTTACGAAGAAGCTCCAAAGGCCCGGGCTTGCGCCTGGCCTCGACCGCTTCGTATGGGGGCATGCTGCCACTGCAGACCACGACCTTGTCAATCATCGTGGTCATGCGCGTGGGCACCGGTGTTTGATGGCCCTCGAAGCGGATCACCGTTGAACACCTCGCCGCAAGCTTCGGTGAACGCGGCGCTCACGACTTGCACGGTGACATGGGTAATTTCGAACCGGTCGTGCATCTGCCGGGTTACTCCCTTCAGGAACGCATCGCCAGCATGGCCCTGTGGCATAACAAGATGCGCCGTCAGTGCAATCTGAGAGGTGCCCGTGGCCCAGATGTGCAGGTCATGCACCTGGCTCACACCCGGCAAGGCAGCCAGGCAGTCATAAACGGCTTGCGGATCCACGCTGTCAGGCACGCCATCAAACAGCAAGTGCAACGACTGCTTGAAGAGGCCCCAGGTTCCCAGCAGGATGACCCCTGCGATGGCCAAACTGACCACCGGGTCCAGCCAGGTCCAGCCCATCCACAGCGTCAACGCACCCGCAACCACCACTCCCGCAGACACCAGCGCGTCAGCCGCCATGTGCATGAAAGCCCCGCGAATATTGAGGTCGGTCTGGCGTCCGCGCATGAACAGCAGGGCCGTGGCGGTGTTGATCACAATGCCTACACCGGCCACGGCCATGATGGTCACGCCCTGCTCCTGCAGCGAAACGTCGCCCGACAACAGGCGGCCAATAGCTTCCCACGCCAGACCGCCCATGGCAACCAGTAGCAGCAAGGCGTTGGCAAAGGCGGCCAGAATGGTGGCGCGCTTCCAGCCATAGGTGTGGCGTGCATTGGGCCGCAGTTTGACGGCCAGCGCACCGCCCCAGGCCAGAACCAGACCGGCCACGTCACTCAAGTTGTGGCCCGCATCGGCCAGCAGGGCCAGGGAATTCACCCGCCAGCCATAGAACGCCTCAATCGCCACAAAGACGATATTGAGCACGATGCCGATGGCAAACGCACGGTTGAAATTGGCTGGCGCGTGTGCGTGTGCGTGTGCGTGTGCGTGGGAGTGATCGTGTTCGTGGCCCATCAATTGACCTTCGCTGGCGGTTAACAATGCAGTGATTGGACTACAGGCTCGAAAACAGTTCGAATCCCGGTCCCAACTGCCGACCCGCCCGGAAAAAATTCTTTGGCTTTTTGCGGCATGGTTTCGCTTTCGAGATAGTATCAAAAGTGCCTGCAGCCCTCGTCAATGTTGTGTATGCCGCTATTACATCTATAGCATTAGGCAGGATTGACACCCAGCAGCCTGCCGGTCAGCTTTCGTGCAACGGGCGCCAGGAAAAAAATGACCGGCACGCCAACCACGTAGGCAATGCCAAAGGCCTTCATCCATGCCAGCGCAAAGTGCGCACCAAATCCGACATTGACCAGCGTGATTACGAAAGTCATGATGAAAATCATCATGGCGCCCATCACCAGGGAGAACACCAGGTGAAATTTTTTTTGCGGATGCATGCTGTAGGTTCCTTTCTTCCATCAGGCTGCCAGCCATTGCTCGATCTTGTCGCGGCCGGGCACGCCACCGGCGTGCACCACCTTGCCGTTGATCACCACACCCGGTGTGCTCATGACGCCGTAGCCCAAGATGTCGCGCAGTTCTTCCACCTTTTCCAGCTTGACCGCAACACCTTTGGCCCTGGCGAGCTGCTCAATCAAGGCGATGGTGTTTTTGCAATTGGCACAGCCCGTGCCGAGTACTTTGATGTCCATGGTGCGTTCCTTTGCTTAGCAGTTGACGAAATAGGTCTGTGTTCAGAGCACAGCATTGAATACATAACCAACCAGCAATATACCGCTGGCCACTACCGCCACGAAAGTGGCAATCAGCCGCACTTTGAGCACTTTGCGCAGGATGATCATTTCTGGCAGCGACAGCGCGATCACGCTCATCATGAAAGCCAGCACCGTACCCAGGGCAGCACCCTTGGCCAGCAGTGCCTGCACGATGGGGATCACGCCTGCCGCATTGGTATACATCGGTACGCCGAGGATGACCGCCAGCGGAACCGACCACCAGGCGTCCTTGCCCATGAAGCTGGCCATGAAGTCTTCGGGCACATAGCCATGGATCAGCGCACCCACCGCGATGCCGCCCAGAATGTAGGGCCAGACCTTGCCGACAATTTCGCGCACAGCGGCAAAGCCACTTTGGATGCGGTCGGCCAGCGTGGCGCCACGGTCCTCAAACTGCGCCGAGGTCTTGGGCATGTCGCGGACCCAGTCTTCCAGGTAGGCTTCCATCTTCAGACGGCCAATGATCCAGCCCGCCAGAATGGCCACGCTCAGGCCAAGACCCAAATACAGCAGTGCCACCTTCCAGCCGAACATGCCAAACAGCAGGGTGAGCGCCACCTCGTTGACCATGGGGGCCGAGATCAGGAACGAGAAGGTCACGCCCAGCGGGACACCGGCCTGCACAAATCCAATGAACAGGGGTACGGCCGAGCAGGAGCAAAACGGGGTGACGATACCCAGCGAGGCTGCCATGACATTGGCCGCGCCCTCACTGCGCCCGACCAGCAGCGCGCGGGTGCGCTCTGGCGTGAAATAGCTGTTGACCATGCCCATGACAAACACCACACCCGTCAGCAGCATCAGCACCTTGGGGGTGTCGTAGAAGAAAAACTGCAGGGCACCGCCCAGGTGGCTGGCGCGGTCCACCGGCAGGGCCGCCACCAGCGCTTCAGCGGCAGGGTTCAACATTTGGTACAGCCCCAGCCAGACTACGGCCGCCAGAATCAGAAATGCGGCAGGTTGGCGCAGGGGCCAGGGTCTTTGCGGTGCACTCAAGGTATTCATACCAGTGAAGACGGGCACACCATCAAAAAGACGCACACAACTTGCGGATTTCAGAACGTCCTATGAAAAAAGAGCCTCTATCCCTCGTGGAATATGCGCTAGTAGCTATCTTTTGCATAGTGCTTTACACAGTCGCTGGAGACAGGCTGGGAGCCAGGTATCGCGGGAAGCCCGCCGCCCGCGACGATGTGTTGCAGTTGCTCGATTTTTCGCTGGAGCGCGCGCAAACTGCACAAGACCTGGCCTTTGCACAGCTTGCCATTGATGCACTGGCAGATGCCGTGCAGCGGCAGTCATCCCGTACGCGCTTCAATTACCGGAAATCCGGCAATAGCCGTTTTCTGCGCAAACGCATTGTTCCGGCGAACAACTCAGGCTACGTGGCGCTGTACAAAATTGAAGATTCCAGCACCGTCACGGTTTTGGCGGTTCGGCATCAGTTGGAAGACGACTACCACTAAGGGCTTGCAAGTCTCTTCTCGCCGAACGGTGGAAAGGGATCAGTCTCAGGCCGGACTGCAGTACGCAGAAGGGGCTTACGTGATCAGCCCCGCACACACGCTGAACACCGTGGTGGTCTAGGGCCACAGCTTCAGGGTACCGGCATACAACAGCCCGACCAGTGACAGCAGCACTCCCAGTGCCGCAGGCGCAATCCGGGCTGGGCTGCAAACAGGTTGTCAGTTTCTGCATCATGGCTGGCATCGTCGCGCCAGAAGATCATGGCCATCAACAGCCCAATGCCGATGCCAAACAGCAGGCACAGCAGCAGCCGCAGTCGGGTAAGTCACACACGCGGGCGTGTTGCACCCGAGCCAGTGTGTGGTGCTGGCCTTGGGGATCAGTGCGGCCATGGCACCAGCAATAAAGAATGCGGGCAGCAAACGCAACAGCACATGCGCAGCCATACACGAGGTCAGGCTACCAGCGCCGCCATGGAGCAATCTGAGTGCAAGTTCCATGGGCCACCCTTCGTCTATTGCGTTTCATTTTGGGACACGCTAAACCGGGATGCAATGATTTGCCCGACATTGACACGCCTCAAATACTGCGTCGCCGCAGCCGCCCACAATGGGTGCGTCCAGCGGATTTGAATATGGGGGATTCATGGCCTTGACCCTTCAGCAACGTGTCGGGCGCGTCGGCCTCTTCCTGGGACCAGTGCTGGCGCTGGCGCTGTACTTTGCGCTGCCTGAGTCCTATACCAACGCGCAGGGCAAGGCGGTCGCCTTTTCCCAGGCTGGCCGCGCCACGCTGGCGATGATGGCGTGGATGGCCACTTGGTGGATGACCGAGGCGGTCGACATCGAGGTGACCGCGCTGCTGCCGGTTGCTGCCTTTCCGCTGGCCGGCATCATGCCGCTGGCCCGCACCACAGCGAACTACGGTGCCGACGTGATTTTTCTGTTCCTCGGCGGCTTCGTGCTGGCACTGGCCATCCAGCGCTGGGGGCTGGACCGCCGCATCGCCTTCGCCACGCTCAAGCTGGTCGGCACCCGGCCGAAGGCCATCGTCGGCGGGACGATGGCCGCCACCGCGTTTGTCAGCATGTGGGTGTCGAACACCGCGACCGCCGCAATGATGGTACCCATCGTGCTGTCGGTGATCGACGTAGCGTTGCGCCGGCGCACCGGCCGGGGCCTGGCCGAGAGCGGCGGGATCCCGCTGGAAGACCGCGATCTGTCCAACTTCGCGTTCTCCGCGCTGCTGGGCGTGGCCTATGCGGCCTCAATCGGGGGGTTGGGGACCATCATCGGCTCGCCGCCCAACGGTATCCTGGTGCGCTTCATCGAGCAGTCATCGGGCATCCGCATCGGCTTTCTGGAGTGGATGGCGATTGGCGTGCCGGCGATGCTCGCGTTCCTGCCGCTGGCCTGGTTCCTCAACACGACGCTGCTGTTTCCCTCACACATGGGCGAGATTGAGGGCGGGCGCGAGTTTGTGCGCGACGAGTGGTCGAAACTCGGCGCGCTGAATGCCGGTGAACGCGTGACGCTGGGCGTATTTGCCGTCACCGTACTACTCTGGATGAGCTCGTCGTTCCTGCGCGACTGGACGGTGGCGGGTGCGCGGCCGCTAGCCGGTCTCTCGGATGCCGGCATCGCGATCTTCGCTGCGATGGCGCTGTTTCTGACCCCGGTCGACCGGGCGCGGGGCATCTGCGCGATGGACTGGGCCACCGCTCAGAAGTTGCCATGGGGTGTGTTGATCCTGTTCGGCGGTGGCCTGGCGCTGGCCGCCGCGACGGAGGCCAACGGCGTGCCGCAGTACATCGGCGCGTTGGCCGCTGACTTTGCCGGTTGGCCGGTATGGGCGGCGATCCTGGCGATCATCACGATCATGGTGTTCATGTCGGAGCTCACCTCGAACACCGCACAGGTGGCGACGATGCTGCCAATCCTCGCCGCGTTGGCACCGGTGCTGGGCGTACCGGCCAGCACGCTGCTGGTGCCGGCCACCATTGCCGCGAGTTGCGCGTTCATGATGCCGGTGGGCACGCCGCCCAATGCCATCGTCTTCGGCACCGGCCTGGTGCACATGCCGCAAATGATCCGAGCCGGGCTGTGGCTCAACCTGGCCGGGATCGTGGTGATCTTCGTGCTGACCTACGCCGTGATCGTGCCAACTCTCGGCGCGGGGCGCTGATATCAGCACCACTGCACTTATTCCCATTCGCAACATGAAGAACGCCAAGACATTCCGAATTTGGTTGCTGGGCCTGTTTTTGTGGTGCGGGCTGCCATGGCTGGCCTTGTCAGAAGCACCGCCGCCGCACCCTGAGACCCCTGTGCTGGAAGTGTTCGTGCGCCAGGGCTGCCCGCACTGCGCCGCGGCCAAGGCTTACCTGCCCTTATTCGCCCGCGAGCGACCATGGCTGCGTGTCGTCTATCGTGCGGTGGACGAAGACGCCACCGCCCGTGATGCCCTGGTGCGCATCACCGAGCAAGCGGGTCACTGGCCACCGGGTGTGCCCACCTTCGTTTTCCAGGGCCGTGTGCTGGTGGGGTTTTCCGATGCGCAGCAGACCGGTCCCGAG
This sequence comes from uncultured Rhodoferax sp., assembly GCA_964569855.1. Taxonomy (GTDB): domain Bacteria; phylum Pseudomonadota; class Gammaproteobacteria; order Burkholderiales; family Burkholderiaceae_C; genus Allorhodoferax. The sequence goes on along the minus strand of CAZMXB010000001.1, from coordinate 5,126 downwards.
TTGGCAGCGTTGGTGGCTGGCGGGGCACGGGTGCAGCCAACCACCCCCGCATCAACGCCGCCGCCAACCCAAATCGACGCCGGCCGGTGGGGCACCCTGACCGTTACCGAACTGGGCTTGCCGCTGTTCACACTGGCGATCGGCCTGCTGGATGGCTTCAACCCCTGCGCCATGTGGGTACTGTTGTTTCTGCTGTCATTGCTGGTGCACCTGCACGATCGCCGTCGCATGGCGCTGATTGCCGGAACCTTTGTGCTGGCCAGCGGCGCTGTCTACTACACCTTCATGGCCGCCTGGCTGAATGTGTTTTTGGCCGTGGGACTGTCGGATGCGATACGCATGGGGCTTGCGGTGTTGGCGCTGCTCATTGCGGCGGTGAACATCAAGGACTTCGCGGCGGGCCCGGAGGGCCTCTCCCTGTCGATTCCCGCTGCGGCCAAGCCGGGGTTGTACGCGCGCATACGTCAGGTGGTGCAGGCGCGTTCGCTGCCGCTGGCCTTGCTGGGAGCCGCGACGCTGGCCGTGGTGGTGAACTTCATCGAACTGTTGTGCACTGCCGGCTTGCCAGCCATGTACACGGCGATTCTGACGCAGCAAGCCTTAAGCCCCGCGGCACACTATGGCTATCTGGGGCTCTACATCGTGGGCTATATCGCCGACGACAGCCTGATGGTGGGCGCTACGGTGCTGGCCCTGAGCAGCCGCAAGCTCAGCGAAAGCGCTGGCCGCTGGCTCAAACTGGTTAGCGGTCTGGTGATGCTGGCCCTGGGTGCGGTCATGCTGCTGCGGCCCGACTGGTTGCTTTAGAGCGTTTGCCCACCAACCACGCCAGCTTTTCAGCAATCAAAGTTCCCGCTGTTCACCGTCGACGCTATATATGAAAAGCGCCTATAGCCCTCGTGAAACATAATTAAGTAGCTATTATATTAATAGCATCATTCCCGCTCCACCTCCAGATAGGTCTGGTTCGCCAACTGCGGAATCCACACATCGGCGTGCTTGAGTTTGGCAAACGGCTTGCCGTCAAAACTCTTCACGGCGGCGCTCAAGTCAACGCCGTCTTCCACAGCCTTTTTCATGTGGGCGCGCAGGGCCGGCCGCAGGCCGCGCGTGTGCGCCTGCGCCGTGGCCAGGTTGGTGACGCTGCCGTGGCCAGGCACGATGACCTGCGGCTTGAGCGCGTCGATGACGGCAACGGACTCCCGCCAGTTGCGGGTGTTGCTGACCGGGTGCAGGCCCAATAAGCGGTCCACATAGACCACATCGACCGCCAACGCAGGCAGGACCATTGCCAGGAGCGCAACGGTGGTTGCAATCCTTGCGTGTTGTAAAACATGCATCGTTTATTCGCTTGCTCGTTTGGGTTTCAGACTGGTGCTCGCGGCACAAAGTCCAGCACATGACCGGCATCGTCCAGTTGCACCTGGCAGGCCACCGTCATGCGCGCCTTCATACGCTGGCGAGCCCGCTGGATGCGGGATTTGGCAGCACTCAGGCTCAAGCCCTTGGCGAGGGCGTAATCGGCTTGTGCCATACCCTGCAAGTCACACTGGGTGATGGCGTCGCGGTCGTCCGCGTCCAGTTCGGAAAGCACCCGCGCCAGGCAGCCCGTCAAAGTGTCCACCACTGCAGTCTCATCCACCGGGTTGGGAATATCGTCTGGCAACGCCACGGTATGCCGTGCCACGCGCAAACGGTCGGCCAGGGTGTTGCGCGCCACCTCAAAGAGCCAGGCCCGGGCATTTTGCACGGCACAAAATTGGTCGCCCTGGCGCAAGGCTTTCAGAAACAGGTCTTGCAGCAAGTCTTCGGCATCCGTCGGGTTGCCCAGCTTGTGCCTTGCCCAGCCGCGCAATTCGGCTTCGTGTACGGCCCAAGCTTTGGTCAAACAATTCATGACCTATTGTCCTTTGCATTGGAGACCGCAGGCTCGTTCAATGGATCAAGCGCCCAAAGTGCAGCAACGGCTACACCACCCAGCGCCGCTGAAACCCACAGCGCACCAGCACCCCATTGCTCCACACACAGGCCGAACAGCCAGGGCGACAAGGCCTGGGCCAGACGCGCAGGGATCATCAGGATCCCCTGGCGCTCTCCATAGCCATTCGGGCCGAACAGTGCCAGGGGCAAGGTTCCTTTGGCAATGGTCAGCACCCCGTTGCCCGCCCCATGCAGAATGGCAAACGCTAGGGCTGCGGGTCCACCAAAAACAATCAAGGCGATGGCAGCGACCGGATGCAGACTGGCAGCCATTCGGGCACTGAACAATGGATGTACCCGGCGCAGCATGCCAAACTCCAGCAGACGACCTGCCACTTGTGCAGGACCGATCAATGCCCCCGCTGTCACAGCCACGGCAACACTCACCCCGACGGCATTCAACAGGGCCGGCAGGTGGGCCGCCATTGCCGTGCTGATAAACCAGGTGGCGGCAAACACCACCCCCAGGAGAACGGCGCTTTTCAGGGGCGCTGTAGGGGCGCCGTCGGGTGCAATGCTCAATGCATCTGCCACACCAGGCTTGGCGTCTGGAGCGATCCGCGGCAACGACAAATTCAGCGGAAGCGCGATCAACACATGCACCGCAGCCCATGCGAAGCAGGTGCCGCGCCAGCCGATCCAAGCCTCCAAAGCAGTTGACAAGGGCCAGCCCACCGTGCTGGCAAAACCGGCCAGCAGCGTGATGCCGGTAATGGGATTACGGGAGTTGTTTCCATACAGCTTGACCAGCGTGGCAAACGCTGCTTCATACAGACCCGCCGCCATGCCAATTCCAATCACCATCCAGGCAGTGAACAGACTCCACCGCCCGCCCGCACAGCCGAGCCCTGCCAAACCCAAGGCCAGGACTGCATTGCTGAAAACAAGCACCGGGCGACCACCCAAACTGTCAATGATGCGTCCCGCGCGGGGACCCGCAAATGCGGAGACCAGCAGCCCGACAGAAAACGCAGCAAATACGGTTGCCACGCTGATGTTCAACTCGCGCGCCATAGGCGCTGCCAAAATGGCCGGCAGGTAATAACTGGATGCCCACGCCAGCGTTTGCGCGGTACCGAGTTTCAGGACCGTCCGGTACGGATCACCAAGCTGCATGCGGGTCGGGTCGGGTCGGGTCGTCAGCTAAAGCCTATTGGGTCCAGCTCACGGACCAGCATCGGGTTGTGGTGAATCGTGATATCCAACATGTTCAAGTTCCCTTTGCCGTCGCGCCACGCTCGTACCAGCCTTTGGAATTATTGACGATGTAGACCACCAGCAACATCACCGGCACTTCAATCAACACGCCGACCACAGTCGCCAGTGCGGCACCCGAGTTGAAGCCAAACAGGCTGATGGCCGCGGCCACGGCCAGCTCAAAGAAGTTGGACGCACCAATCAGGGCCGATGGACAGGCGATGTTGTGCTTCTCGCCCACGGCGCGGTTGAGCCAATAGGCCAGCGCCGAGTTGAAAAACACCTGAATCAGGATCGGCACGGCCAGCAGCGCAATGACCAGTGGTTGCTTCAAAATCGCCTCACCCTGAAAGGCAAACAGCAGCACCAGCGTCACCAGCAAGGCCGCTATGGACCACGGGCCAATTTTGGCCATGGTGGCATCAAAAGCCGCTTTGCCCTTGGCCAACAGCGACTTGCGCAACAGTTGCGCCAGGATGACGGGGATGACGATGTAGAGCACCACCGAGGTCAGCAAGGTGTCCCACGGCACGGTGATGGCCGAGATGCCCAGCAGCAAGCCGACCAGCGGTGCAAACGCAATCACCATGATGCTGTCGTTCAGTGCCACCTGCGACAGGGTGAACAGCGGGTCGCCCCCGGTCAGGCGGCTCCACACAAACACCATGGCCGTGCAAGGCGCGGCGGCCAGCAGTATCAGCCCGGCGATATAGCTGTCCAATTGGTCGGGCGGCAACATCGGCGCAAACCAGTGGCGGATAAAAATCCAGCCCAGTAGTGCCATGGAGAACGGCTTGACCAGCCAGTTGACAAACAGCGTGACGCCAATGCCCTTGATGTGTTTGCGCACTTCACCCAGCGCACCAAAGTCGACCTTGACCAGCATCGGGATGACCATGACCCAGATCAACACGCCGACTGGCAGATTGACCTTGGCGATTTCCATCTGGCCGACCGCCTGAAACACGCCCGGGAACAACTGCCCCAAGGCGATTCCGACCACGATGCACAGAAAAACCCAGACGGTCAGGTAGCGCTCAAACACGCTCATGGGTGCAATATGGTTCTGAGCGGCTATTGCCTGGTTTGGAGAACCCATCACTCTACTCCTGCGCCAGACTGCGTGCGGTGGTCTGGATCAGCGTCTTCTCCAGCTTGTCGGCCGGAAGGCTCACCAGCAATTCCAGACGACGTTTGAGCGCATGCAGGGTTTGCCGGAAGGCCTCGAGCTTTTGTGCATCGGTACCGTCACCGGCGGATGGGTCAGGGTAGCCCCAGTGTGCGGTAGCGGGTTGGCCGGGCCAATAAGGGCAGACCTCGCCGGCGGCGTTGTCGCACACCGTGATCACCAGATCCATGTGCGGCGCATCGGGCAGCGCAAATTCGTCCCAGCTCTTGCTGTACAGACCTTCAACAGAAATGCCTGCCGTTTTCAGGACCTGCAATCCCAGGGGATTGGGCTGCTGGTTGTCGCGCGGGCTACTGCCGGCTGAATAAGCCTTGAAGCGGCCGCGGCCGATGTGGTTCAGGATGGCCTCGGCCAGAATGCTGCGCGCCGAGTTGTGGGTGCACAGGAACAGGACGTTGAGAACTTTGTCAGTCATACAAACAGGCTTTCAGGGACGCTTAGTTGGGAATGGAGTGACGGGACAGTTGCAGGAGCCGCTGCACGCCCACCGGCTCCACCGCCAACAGCGGAACCAGCGCGTAGCGGGTGGCGTGGCGCCGGGCCACGGCGTCGATCTCGGCGTGTTCCTGGTGGGCACGCTCGCGCAGCAAGGGGGACGTGACCGGCACCGCGGCCACGCTGTTGTTGATGACCCAGGCCCAGGGCTCGATGCCGGCGCGGCGCAGGTCGGCCTGCAGCGGAGGCGCCTGGCTCACGGGCGTGACCTCGGGTAGCGTGACGATGACGACATGGGTCATGTCGGCATCCTGCAGGCGCATCA